>NZ_BAAHXV010000015.1:0-113459 GCF_054657895.1 Desulfatiferula olefinivorans
TAGAAGAATTATTTTCATGAATGTTCTGCCCCCATCAATTCAATATCAGTGATATCACCGGAACAAGCCAATCCAGATTCGGCTTGAGACATTCCGTAAAAATCTCCGGGGACCCTGTGGTCAACTTGAGGTTGTCGGCGGTCAAGCCACCGGCCTCGGACAAAACCACCAGGTTGGATGTCGCGTTGCCCTGGATCTCAAGGTCTTCCAAACGCATGTTGGTCACATTGGTCAGGCTCATGCCGGTGGAAGAGAGAATTTTCAGTCGTGTCTGAATGGCATCCGACGCATCGGCCTGGCCTTTGATCGTCAGGTTGCTGACGCCGTCGATGGCGATGGGATTGCTGCTAAAATTTCCTTCAGGCAATTGAACCACCACGTTGGAACCGATTGCATTGGTCAACACGGTTTTGTTACGACTGGCCTGGTCCGATGAACAGGGACATTTCTCAAGTACCACGACGCGCGGTTCGGCGTAGGCCGAAAACGCACATAAGACGATAAAAAACCCCGCCCATATCCATGTTTTTGATTGTTTCATTGTTCGTTTCCTCATGTTTATAAAATCATCTGAACGACACGACACTGAGCCGTGCACGTCAAACGGGTCAAGACCATCTTTACCAAAACCGCACCAAATCGCTGCCATGAATCAGCCCTTTGCAGTCTGGACGAGACACGAAACCCGTCAATTGGACTATTCCTGGTCAACAATCTGAACCCCATTAATCTCAGGCCTGTTCCCAAAACAAGCCCCTGTTAAAAATACCTTGATCGAGCGTCCGGCCAATTCGGAGGATATCAGCAGGGTCAAAAGCGCATCTGAATAGGGTTTATCCAAAGGCATGCTGAATTGACCCGGATTGTCTATGTTGCCGCAAACCGATTGATTGACCTCACTCGAAAGCGATGACAAGCTTGCAAGAACAAAACTGACCTGATCACCTGTTGTAAATATTCTAAGGTTGGATGTGGTACCCGCATCGGTCCACTGGGCATAAACATCAGTACCCATAACGACAAGAAAAACGATCCCAAGTGACAATAAGGCCTTCAGCCTTGCACGAAAAAAATAATGGCGCCCGTTCTCCGCATACATCTTTACCCCTTGTATAAAATTAAACGGTTAATGCCCTGAAGCAAAACATATATCACTGCCTGACCTTCAGTCCATTTGTGTGTGCAATGTTGACCGCCGACCCTGAATAATGAAACGACACCTCCCCGCATTCTTTCGAGTAAAACTGAATGGGCCTGTTTGAAGAAAATGCAGAAATAATCATGGCGGACATTGTTTTGAACACCTCCGGATCATCCGGTGTCGGTTTGACGAAAACCCTGTCCGGTCGAGGTATCCCATTGGCATCCTTGCATTCGTTCACATTACCAAACGCACCAAACACCAGAATCCCTTTGTTGACATATTCAATATGTGTTGGCATTGCCCACGGCGTGAAGTCCCCGGCAAATGCATTCGATGACATGATCAACACCACAAACAACAAAATAACCGTTTTTCCCATGTACGCTCCCATTGGGCCTGATCAATCGGCAAGGATTTGTATGTGAGAGATTTTGATATGCCCCTGGGATTGACACCCACGTGACTGGGACCGACCATCGATGTGCAACCTGACGCGCTTACCGGAAATCAACGCGGATAATGCGACAGCCGCACTTTGTTCGTAGTTTGGCGCAATGGAGTAGCACTGTAATAATCTCTAATAATCAATTGGAATTAATCGGCCCGATATAAACAGGCGACGGTGCAGACCCATACGTGGGAAGTTCTTCACATGAATCATATTCTTCGGTTGCTTTATAGTAAAAATGAGCCGGTTTACCCTCACTTTTCAAGCGCAAGAGCATACTGGCCCAAAGCGCGCATGTCGTGGGGCTTACGCCATCACGTTCGGCATTTACATTACAGATGACGGTGTAGTTACCCCGGCCGGAGTGTTTGACATTGATATTCCCATTTGCATAAAGTAATACGGCGTCAATTGTTGCGAGACATTCAAAAGAATTGCCATAAGCAAGAGAAGAAGATGATAAACAAAATAACGTAACAACAATAATCAAATAAATTTTCATGCTCACTCCAAATTTTCAGTCACTAACATTTACCAGAACGGTATATAAACCCAGCTATCGTGTTATATGTCTTTCGGTGCAGCCATCTGAAAATCTCTGAATTCAACCACACGATAAGACATCGATACCGCATGATTCCAACGCATCATCCCGCGCACATACACGTCATTTTCACCCCAAACCCCCTCGCCGACATTCAATGAACCACCCCATCGTAGGTCGGGTTGAGGTACGAAACCCGACAAAATGGCCCGCATCCTTAGAAAAAGCGTCATCGGTCAAAAAATGATAAATCCAACACACATCACCATGCCACACATACACAAATCACATGGTGATCACGGTCATAACAGCCAAGGGCTTGTTCAACAATACATTCACATGGTCCTCATGCATGGTACATAGGGTCCCGGTGTTTGGAACGCTGCTGTTGGGTTTCGTTCCTCAACCCAACGGAATACGGACTGCCCCCCGTTACGCACAAAAAATCAATAGTGATAACGAGCCTGAACAAAATCGATCCTTTCATGCCCGACAACATAAACCAACCGGTGTTCCTGTGTAATACGTCGAGACCAAACGCCAGATCCAAGAAACTTTAAGGGTTCTGGTTTGCCGATTCCTTGAAAAGGATCTCGAATAATTTCTTCGATGAGTTGGAATATGCGTAAAGCTGTTTTTCGATCTGTTTCAACCCAATATTTCAGGTCTTCCCTGAATTCCGGTTGAAACACGGACTCTCTTTGTTTTTTGATATTCCCAGCCTGTTTCCGCTTACTCAAAACCAACCTCATTTCGAAGTTCATCGATGGTCTGAGGTGTGCCGGAGTCTTTTTTCACCCTATCCAATGTTTCAAGTAAGCGTTTTGCATTGTTTGGCGACCGGAGCAGATGTGCTGATTCAAGGAGTCCGGCAAGCTCATCGGCTGTAATCAATGCAACATCTTCACTACCACGTCTTTGAATAATAACGATTTCACGTTTTTTGGTCACATCATCCAACAGTGACGCCAAATTCGCCCGTGCATTGGTGTATGTCGTTTGTATTGTCATATTGACCTCCAGATTATATGTACAGATATACTGTACATATAATCTCAATGTTTGTCAAAACGAATCTTAGATCACCCCATCGGGTTGAGTTACGAAACACGACAATGGTCTAAAACCAGCAACTCAGGTACAACTCAGGTACAAATTTGAACGTTTAAGACCGTTTTTGTGCCTTTTTTTGAGATCATTTGGTATAGATGCGGCTATAGGCCACTACGCATACATTTGCAACAACAACGACCCCATTTGAAATGATTTAATCGGTAATACCTGCGCCTTGGCTTGCAGTACTTGATGCATCACAAGATTGCATGTAATCATCAGGAATTTCTGTTGGTAAATCAATTACAACCCCCCACCGTTTGCCAGATAAATATGCAGATAATGCCATCGAATATGCGAGCTTTGTCCGCTCAACTCCCATATCCGACACTCTGAAATAAACCCTTTGATATTGACACACAGCTTTCACAGTTTCGTTGTCCATATAAACCATAAAGCTACCATCAGATCCCAACGTCTGAATATGGGTAACATGACCGTATTTCCATGAATTTTTGGCATAGGCTGAGGAAGCAGTCAATATGACTGATAAAATAATACCAACTTTCATAAACATAATTATCCTCTTTCAAAACCGAAAATCTATAATAGTCTTTCCATCAACGACCAGACCCCAATTTATGCAGACAACACGATCAATCAACCGCTAAAGATTCAACAATCATCGATTGATCATCGTATCGAACCCGTAAGGATCTATCTGCCATTTGGGCGGATAAGGCTGTTGAAACAATCGTTCTATCAAAATCCGATATAATACCCTTATCATGATTCACTCTAACGTATGGAAACGCAACATCGTTAGAACATCCGTTTGTAACTGCCGGAGCAGTACCATTAGCGACATCAAAAAACAGGGTAACAGACCCTCCATTGCTTTTGCAGACTTCGATCCGTTCAATTTTCCCATTGAAATATTGAGTCTGACCAAAAACACTTGAGGAACTTGTCAAAATGATAAGAACCAAAAAGAATCGTTTCACATTAAACCCTTACCTTTACCAAATATCCCACGTTCGTGGTGTTTGAAAACACACAAGATCCCTTGTTCCCATGATTCCGAGGTTGGAGCGCTTCTACACGAAACCACCGTTATCACATCATGGCATCCCATCAAACCGACACACCAATTATCACCCCAAACCCCCTCGCCGACATTCAATGCACCACCCCATCGTAGGTCGGGTTGAGGTACGAAACCCGACAAATTGTCCTATTTGAAATGCACCCCACATTCCTTAAACCGCCATTATCGGGGGCAAAATTGAACGTTTAAGGCCGTTTTCGGGCCTTTTTTTGAGGTCATTTCGCATGATTTCTGCACGTTATTGCGGCCCGACCCAACACCTTTGAATTTCCCTTTTATTCTATGCTTTTGCGAACATCTGCTACTGTAATAAATAATTTATTTGGCATATCAAAAAAGGGGGTGAATCCAAATTTTTTATAAAATTCAATGGCGCCTTCTTTCGCATCTACAATAATCAAGGGGAAAGCGACTGTTTCGCTGGCCACAAGCAATTTCCTTAAGGCATCAATTAGCAACCACTCTCCGAATCCTCTTTTCGTAAAACGTTTATCAACAGCTAAACGGGCAATCAAGCCGCCTGCTGATGCATTCGAGTGCTTCTTCTGTAATTTAGGTGGTAAGGCTCCAAGATTTATCAAGGTCATGGTCAATGTGTAATAACCAATTATAACCCTATTATTTTCTTCATCAATTAGCACAAATGTTCGAGTGTTATCCTTATTTGACTGTTGATTTGCCATAAGCCTCAAATAATTATTCAAAGCTTCAACACCACAATCAAAATAAGCACGGTCATGTTTGTCTTTATCTAAGGGCTCGGTAATCATCATGACATCATGACTGTGTTTTACTTTTATAGTCTTTAGACGCTTGCTGAAGACGTGAATGAGATTTTGCAGGCGCATCGACAGCATTTACAAGCAGGATGGCATCCCGTTGGCTAAGCTTTAATGAATTTTCACGTTCCATAATCATCTTTGCTTTTTCAACCGCAGCGCTTAAAACAAAAGCATTAATGCTTGGCATGCCTATTATTGCAGCGGCTTGCGACAATAGTTTTTGAGTCTGATCGTCAACGCGTGCGGTAATTCGTGGTAAAGTAGACGGCATAAATGACCTCCCTTTTTAATGTGTCACTTTGGCACAAATTGTTGCATATTCATAAATACATGTCAAGCATGTGCCACACATGACCGGGTAGATAATGACGCTTGGCTGGGCCATTGATACAATCCATACATAAAAAATCGATCACATTTCTTAAACCGCCAATTTCGGGGTCAAAATTGCACGTCTAAGGCCATTTTTGGGCCTTTTTTTGAGGTCATTTACCATGATTCCAAATACTTGATGCGGCCCGACCCCATTTGAGTGATTTCACATGATTCCAAAACCCCATTTGTCAAGACTAAAGATTTGATTGATCCCTATTCACACGGCCCCAATACAAAAACGTCTTGGGGCCGTTTTTTGTCGGTGATGTCCGGTTTCGTGGCCTCAGCCCAACGCACTATCCCCAGGGATTTATGACCATTAAGTCCGGAACCGTCATATCATTTATATTTCGGGTGAGGACGCCCATGTTATGGACCAGGGCTGTCGCTGCAATCAGGGCATCGATCACGGGAAGCGATTTGCCGTGTTGTTCGGACTGGGCCAGAATCTTACCCCACATTTTACATACATGATCATCAATATCCAGAATCCTGCCCTCAAACCGAAGAGCCAGGTCCGTATCCAGCCAGGCTTGCAATTTCGACTTTTTGACGCCTTCTTCGAGCTTTGAAACCCCTTTTTGGATCTCACCCAACGTGATCACGGATAAATACAAATGGTTGTCGTCCTGTTCATCGACCCAAGAGCAAACCTGGGGATCGGCCTTGGGCTTGATCAGTTCCGATATCACGCACGTATCGAGGATATAATTCACAGGTCGATATCCCTTCCTGAGTCCTTGCGCCTTTCAAGGTCAATATCAAGGCCGTGCAATGGAGATTGTTTAAAAAAATCCACCAACGATGTTTTCGGTTTCGTCAATTTCCTGTATTCCGCAACGGACATGACGATGACCGTCTCCACACCTCGACGTGTTACAATCTGAGGCCCCACATTTAAAGCCTTCTCCACAACTTCGCTGAATCTGTTTTTTGCATGCTGCAACTGCCAATGTTCCATACGTTCACCTTGCACCTTGACTTTTTATTAAATAGCCGGACTGTCTAGATTATATCGGTTCAATCATAAAAATCAAGACCCATGGTGCCTCAAATACCTCACAATCCTTAAACCGCCAATTTCGGGGTCAAAATTGCACGTCTAAGGCCATTTTTAGGCCTTTTTTTGAGTTCATTTATCATGATTCCAAATACTTACTGCGGCCCGACCCCATACCCAGACCACCGCAGAGACCACCGCAGCATGTTAGGGACCACCGCAGATTACTGACTATGTTCGGATTATTTTAATAATTTCTAATAAATTCGGTTTTTCATTATATTGATAATACCTACTTTTTTTTAGCTTAAGAGGCAATATTCTATTCCGAATCCTTATTCTAAAATATTCGTCATCTAAAGGTTCAATCAATTTATATCTAGAAATATAATATATAATTTTTAAAAAACCGTTGAAATACCATAAAGTTATTTTATTGTTCTCAATACAAACGTAGCCTGGCCTTTGGTATAAAACGAATTGACGAATTAGCCATTCAGCTACGAAAATAATAATCAAGTGTACCACTAACTCTACCAAATCCGGATTGTATTTTAAATAATCAGCAATCACTGCCGATAGGTAAACAGGATAAATTGCAACGGAAGAAAAAAGCGGTAAATTTAACTCTGAATTTTCAGAATCCAACTCAAAACAACTGATAGAATTCATTTTTCCCATATTCAATTCTCTAAAATCCAGTTAGGCCGGAATTCGGATATTTTACTTTAGTAAGATATGCGGTGGACCCTATCGTTTAGACAGCTTTATGTGCAAAATTAGCTCTGAGACGGTTAATAAACATTCAACCTACTTAAGTGTTTCGTCTTTCAGCCGTGCCAACGGAAGGAGCCCGGAGGGCGACTGGAGTTGGCACGGCTGGGGCCTTATCAGGCCGCCAGTTCTTTTTGATCTTTGCTTTGAAATAACAAAATAACATTCAGCCGGGGTCATACTATCCAGTGACTGATGCGTTCTCTCACGGTTATAGTATTCGAACCAGGTTCTCAAACCTTTTCTCATTTCAAGAGCGTTTTCAAATGAATGCAGGTTGAGATAATGGTATTTCACTGTCCACCAGAATCGTTCAATGAAAATATTGTCCATGCAACGACTACGGCCATCCATACTGATTTTGATGCCGTTTGTTTTTAAAACATTTGTGAATGCTCCGCTTGTAAATTGGCGCCCTTGATCCGTATTGAAAATTTCCATTGCTCAACCCCACAACCAATCGGCATTTTCGGTTATAAAGCAGCCTCTGAAAGCAATATGGCGTTAATTGTCTCAACTTTACAAAATTAAATTTTTTGCCTTAAAAACCTGTCAAGCTTTTTTTGGTTATTTTCTCACTTTTTTCTTAAATGGTGTGAGTAGTTACAAAATTAGTAATATTATAATTCAACCTGACATCCAGAAGTTGTTAATTAACGCGGTTCGCCAACAGCATATGATGTAGTCGCATATGCAGTCTGACCAAAGCCAAACCCCCATGAAACAGAAATACTTACATTTATTACACTGTCCCAGAAACCTCTTCCAGTGTGTGGGAAATCCAGTGATACACCAAATTTTTGGAGGTATGGACCACCAGATACACCAATTGTCGTTGAAGCACCAGTAATTACACTTTTATCACCTTTTGGGCTCAAAGTTGCAACTATAAATCCAGTTGCAGCAAAGCCACGACCAATAGCTAATGGGCCCTGAAATGAAGTTACCATCTCACCTCCATCAAAACCAGAACCCCAATACCGCTGACTGGTAGCACCTATTGTTCCACCGATACCATATATCAAATACGCATCGCCACCAAATCCAAAACCAAGAGCAGAAGCGCTTAAATACACAGAATTATAAGCAACAAATCCACCTGTATAAGGATCTGAATTGATAATAAATCCTCTCGACCTAAGCCCATCAATATAATTTAAATACGCTATAGCAGCATCATAATTGCATGCAGAAACAAGACTAAGCGATGGTAGATAAATTTCGCCTAAAACATAAGCATCTTCACTTCCCCCATTAGATGAACCATGCGAACGATTACCACCCGATCCTTCACCAAAGTCAACAGACCCTTCTGCATAAGCATTAATTTCAACGTTGTATTTTTTACAAAATCTATCAATTTCATCATTCGCTTTTCTTAGTGATCGCTTAAATTCTTTTTCTATACGACGCCACGTCCTTTTCAAACTCCAATGTCCCGTCGGATCAGTATATATCAACGGATTATTGTTACAATACGTGTACCGATTAAGGTTTTGAGGATTTGCAAAATTCGGCACCATCGTATCCGCCGAAATAAAAACTCCAATTGCTGGGTCATAGAGCCTGGCATTATAATTGTAGAGCCCTGCCTCCGAATCGTATTCCTGATCGGTGAATTTATGACTCTTGACATCAAACCCCATAGGCTCACGGTCCATTCCAAAGGGTGTGTAACCTGACGCTGAATTGGACACAGCCTGCCCGTTTTCATCAGTGAGTAGAACGGAACTTCCAAGATGATCCTTATGATAATAAAAAACAGTATCTGACACTACTTTAGCAATCCGCTGGCCCCCGCCGAAAATATATTTTATCGGGGTCCCGTTCCGGACTTCGTAATGATCTCCTATGTATAAGGTTGAATTACCGCCTGATGTTTTTTTGGTCCGCGATCCGATGCCATCGTACTCCAAAATGGTTTCAACATCGTTTCGGAGAATACTCACCGGCATGTTTTCGGCATTGTAAACAATAGACCTTGGGGCGACATCATTGGGTTTCGAAAAATCATAACCGTTTGTCATGGACCCATTGTTATCATAAATAAAATCGTAAGGCGTTCCGTTTTTTATGATTTGTGATACGGCATGGGGGCGATTCGTATCATAGGTGTATGATAAGACATCCTGGTGTGTGGTTTGTGCCCCCGGGAGTTTTTCTCCGGTCAGCCTATGAAGATTGTCATAGGTATATCCTTTTATATTCGACTTTAATTTATCATCGATCGAGAGGATATCTCCGGCGGGGGAGTATGTATATTCCTTATATTGATAGTCGCGATTGTTTGCCGGTGTATCAATGTCGAAAAATCCATTATGATAGCCTACTAGTTTCTGTGATTTCGGATCATAGGTGTATCGGGTCGACGTGTCGTTGCCATAGGTTACCTTCCCCACCTGACCGGCAGCGTTGTAATCCAAAAACGCTGCATAATTTTTGAAATCGGAAATGCCAAAGGTATTTCGCAGAAGACCGTTCTGTTCATCATATTGATACGACAGAATATAGTTATCAGGATAAACCATGGTTTTGGTTTTTCCGGCGAGGTCAAAGGAAAACTGCGTGGTATAGTCCGTTCCATTGATGACTTTTGTTTGGCTTATCAACCTACCCATCGAATCATATGAATTGGACCTGATAACAGTATTACCGTTATCAATCGAATGGAGTCGCCCGATACCGTTTTCTATTGCGGTATCATAGGTATAGCCTACCGGATGTTGAGAGGTAGAATAAGATTTCCGTATAAGCCGGTTCAGTTCATCATAGTCCATGGTGATGACGGTTTCATTGGCATCGATTTGCTGCTTGAGGTTACCATTTTTATCATATTCCGGATATTGCCAATAGCCCATATTAGGATCGGTCATACTGGTTTTCCTGCCCAGACTGTCGTAGGTGATGGAAGTCACATGACCCAAGTGGTCTACAACGCTCAAAAGATCACCAGCAATATTGTAGTTATAATACGTATGGAATTGGATGTTGTTCAAGCCATGTTCTATCACCTCGACCAACTGCCCTAAATAGTTTTTCTTTTCTGTTTTCCGTTTTCCATCAGGATCAACGGATGTAATGGATAAACCATTGTATTCCATGAGGGCTGTTACAGTGCCATATGTTGTATCCGGGCTGGTCATTGATACAACTCGTCCGCGATTATCAAAAACTGTTTGTGTATAAGGACAATCAGAAGGGCCATCACCGGGATAATAATCCGTACTTGTACCGAAAAAAGGCCCCACGGATTTATACGCCTGCCCCATATGATTGTATAAAGTTTTAACAATCACAGGTTGGCCATTTTCCCCGATGGTGGTATTCTGGATCACCCGGTCGAGACCGTCAAAATAGGTGTAACTATCACGGCCCCGACCAATACACCCTTCATAACCGTCCTGCCCGTCATACCCTTCAGTCCATTTATTGGCTCCTGTGTCTTTTTCATTAACCATGGTGATGACTTTTCTGGGGAAAAGATCATCATAAAAAATCGTGACAACCTGTCCGCCGTCTGGTGCATCCACACGAGTGGTTCGCCCAAACTCATCAAAAAAGAACTCGCTGACATTGCCGTTTTCATCTTTTATTTTGGTCGGCTTACCAAAACGGTAATCATAATCTAAATACTCAACCACATGATTGACGCCATTGCCTGTTGTTGGGGATATAATCTTAACCGGAAACGTATTTGTTGTGCTGTCATATTCGGTGAACGTGGTATTGCCCATGGCATCGGTCAAGGTGGTTATGTTGCCATATAAATCATATCCGAATGAAACAGTGGGTTGATCCGCTTCCGACGCTCCATCAAGCCATGCTTTTTGCCAATGTTTATTTCCGGTAGTCATGAAATAATCGTAGTCCACTTGTCGGAAGATGGTTCCCGTCTGATCTTCCAGAGTTTCTTTGACCAGCCGCCATGCCCAATCACCAAAGTTTTCGTATTCTTTTTTTTCAACGACATCGTCAGCACCATCACCAGACGTGGATTCCGTCAAAATAAACCCATTTGTGTTATCATAGGTATAACCGTGACGTGTTGTTGTCTCGCCCCCGTTTTCATAAGTTGTTATTGTTTTTGATGTAAGTTTGACAAATACACGTTCAGAATCGGCATTCAGCGATTCACTGTCGTCCCAGTTTTTCGTAATTGAACTAAGCTGGTTGCCCCCATTATGAGGAAAGGCTTCAATTCTTTTTTCCAAACCAACCAGATTTTTCTCTTGGTGATACGTGGTCTCGATCTTAGTTCCCAGAGTGGTAGTGTTTGGGTTCAGTGTTTTACAAGTTACAGTTTCGAAACCAAGGAAACGCTTTTCAATATAATCATAGTCACCACCAGCATAACTAAACTCTCTGGTAATAGGAGGATTCAATCCGTCGCCATCATCGGCAACCAATGAGGATACGGTCTGAATGATAAAAGGGAGCTTTTTGTTTGAATAGAAAGAAGATGGCCGATAATTGAATTGATATCGTGCTCCGCTGCGTAAATTGATTTCTGATATCAAATCGGACCGCTCTGTTCCAAATGAACGTACAACAGAAACAAGACCACTGCCTGGCCTGTATAATAATAAATCGTCAATCCCATTCCCATTATAATCAAATGTCAAGATTTGGTCATTTATATCTGAAAGATCAAACTGATCAAAACCATCTTCAAATAAAATCGTATAAAAGAAAGATCCGCATGATCGAAGAACCATCGCTTTCCCTGACCCTGGATTATATAGTAACACATCTCCAAGGCCGTCACCATTATAATCGAGTAGCGAAACTTTACTAAACCCATAACTATTCATATAGTTTTTATTTTGGTAGGTATTCAAAAAAAATCCATCGCCTACAGAACATGCAACACGCGCTATTGCACCTGGCCTGATAAAGAATAAATCCTGAAGGCCATCTCCATTATAATCGAATGCATAAGCCTTATCATTTGTATTTTTAAAATCGAAACCAGCGATACCTGAGTTGGCATTTGAATATACCGAGGTAAAAGAACCGTTGCCATTTGAACGTGCAATAGACACCTTACCAACACCAGGCCTGTATAGGAATAAATCCTGATGGCCGTCTCCATTATAATCAAAAGGAAAGACTGAATCATTAACATTTTTGAGATCAAAGCCTGCAATGCCTGAGTTATTATTTGCATATACAGCCGTATATGTTCCGTTACCATTGGAACGTGCAACAGACACCTTACCTGTGCCAGGCCTGTAAAGGAATAAATCCTGAAGGCCGTCTCCGTTGTAATCAAATGGAAACACAATATCATTTACATTATCCAAGTTGTAACCAGCAATACCGGAATTTTCACTTGAATAAACATTATTGAACGAACCATCGCCGTTTGAATGGGCTATAATGACTTTTCCTGAACCAGGCCTATAGAAGAATAAATCTTCATCACCGTCACCATTGTAATCAAATGAAAACACCTTATCATTCGCGCCGATATAGATTGTAGTTCTACCCCAAAGATTGTTAAAATTTTCATTCTCTTTTGAATTTACGATACTATTGTTGTCAGAGCCGGGCCGATATATGAATAAATCTTGAAACCCATCTCCATTATAATCAAAAGGAAGTATCCTATCACTTTTATTATTTATAGGATGTCCACCAATACCGTTGTCCGAATAAACACTCGTAAAATCAAATACATTCCCACTAGGCCAATCACATGTTATTGTATTTATGATGGAACCGCTTGTGATTGCCCCAAACGAATCTACTGTTGAATCGGCCCCAAATATTCTTATTGATGTAAGAAGTGAACGGCCGGTACTTTCTTCTTTACCATAACTGACCTCATAACTTCGAACACGCCCTGAACAGGAGTGAACATCGATTGATTTAAGCCGTTTTGACATTCTTACATTGTAGCGAGTCGCCATACTATCAGAAACATCTAACCGATCTTCAAGATAGAACTTTACATAATGACCATTATAATCAATTCTATCGAGATAGATTTCATTTTGATGCTTTGTATAATTAAAAATTATTGAATTATTATTTGTATCTTCAACTTTATTGAGACACCATTTAAAAACATTCACTATATCATGTGGGGCTGTACCAGATGAACCGTAATAAACTTGCTGAGACGCTTGGCTCGTACCGTAGTAATATTTTGTTCCTCCTGTTGTGGTAGCAATCCAACCAGTGAATTCATTGAATTCATATTTCGTGAATGAAGATTCGACTCTTTCTGCATATTCACCATTACCTGAAGTATCTACCGAAACCGGCACCAATTCGCGGCCATTTGCTATATAATCATGCGATGAATAATCAATCCCTCGTTTGGTTGATCGTTGAATGTCCATAGTTTCAATATCCCAACCAACCCCAAGCCAGTTATTTCCACCGCTACTTGTATATGACAGAGTCACTTTAGGTTGGAGACCATTTCTCCCCGACGGGACTTCGATAGGAACCTGCGTAATTGCCGAACCTGAAGACTCTGACACATAAACCTCAATTGCGGTGCTTGGCTCCGGTAAACACACCGTAAGGATGGTTATGGCAATTGATATTAAATTGATAGATAACGGTTTTTTATATAAATTCATGAAATGCCTCCACCTCGTTTTGGCGAAAAAACATACAGTAATGATTCTATCAGACTACTGAATTCTAACGATATTCGTAATTCTTCCCAACGCATCATACTGATAATAATTACCCGGATTAGGTTTATCCTGAGAATTACCTGGTTGAGTGCCGATGACATACTCGACGCTATTCACAAACCCATCCCCATCATTATCAAGCTGAGAATCATCGCCATAAATATCTAACCCATGATCCAATTCCCATTGATCCGACATGCCATCATCATCATTGTCACAGCGAGAATCGTTTGATTTAATGATAAATGTCGATCCGCTGCACGCAGCAACCTGCAACCGAAGATCCTCGCACAAAACAGGGCATAAATTTTCATTATTTTCGATAATGCTATTCGCACCAACTGAACAAAGGCTATCTAAATTCAAATTGGTCAAAAACGAATTATTTGAAATCATCATATCCCCTATGCACATTGTTAAATTTGAAAATTGCTTTAGATTCTCCAATCTTGTTCGCGATATTGTGAAATTGCCGTTAATTACACCGTCCCATTTATCAAAGCCGTTAATCGACGTTAAGGAGCCTAAAGCGAATAACGTAACATCGTTACCAATTGTTGAAAGGGCATTAAATCCTGAAACTGATGATACATAACCAGAATTAGATAACCGAAAATTTTGGCCAATGGATATTAAACGATTAAAACCAGACAAAGCTTTCAATTCATAGGCATCTGAAATATAAAAACTACCACCAATAGCTTCTAACCTTCTTAATCCATTAAAATTTTTAATTCTCGTCCTATTAAACGACAGCCCCCCCCCTATGGTCCGAAGATTAGACAAACCATCAATTGTTTCAATACTGGAAATCATCAATAAAGGACGAGGTCCTTCGTGTGTATTATTAATTGAAAGGTTACCAGTGATTTCAGAAAGGCACTCCAATCCATTCAACGCTGTCGACCCTGTTGATTTAACCTTCAAGTTACCATTTATCTTCGTATATTGGCCCAAGGCTTCAAGATCTGCCTGACTTGCAATCGTATAATCCCCATCCCACACCTTCGTCGGACATGCACACCTTATTTCTGCTGAAAAGGTGCTCCCGTTTTTCGCATGAAAACCGGGTTTGAAAATTATTTTTGTGACTGATTTCAGCGTCGCATTCGCCCCGGTGCTGACTGTGGTGGTTCCATTTGTCGTCAGCAAACCTGAACATTCTACGGTTTGACCGTCGAGGGTCCCAGTCACAACTTTCGGACCATAGGTCCACGCGGCCCATGCGGGTTGCATGAACCCTAAAAACAACAACGCCGTGAATGTTACATCAAGAATAATTCGTCTCATCATCAATCCCCTGTTCCGATATGTACGCGTAAAATTTACTGGATCAATCGTTTCTTCAAATCATATATTTCTTCACTGAAACGTTGGCGATCTCGTTCGAAAGCCTGTTTCATATTCGCCATCCGCTTCTCCTGCTCAATCACATGCAAGGTCAACTCCTCGATCTTCTTCATCTGAATCGCCATCATCTCCGACATATTCAGCCCCTTGTCTTTAATCTCTTCCGCCGACGGCACTTCGGGAAGGTGCTTGTTTTCCCTGATAAACGACTCCACCTCGGCAAGGGGTTTCAAGATGTAGTCGTCCTTGAACACGTAATCAGCCCAGGATTCGTTTTTGAGGGTGACGGTATCGGCTGCAACGGTTTCAACCTTGATTTCTTCCGCACGTATTTTGCCGTTGACGTCGAGTTTACAGGTTGGGGCTGTGGTTCCTATGCCGACGTTTCCGTTTCCAAGAATCATGACACGTGTGAACGCTTCGGCAAAATCGTTGTTTGGCATCGATGAAATCGTTCCATTATCATTAGCGGCACGATCACGAAAGTCCGTGTTCGTTCCGGACAGCATGATGATTTTACCGGGATACGCATGCAAAATTGCAGTAAAGTCGTTGAACACATCGTTTCCGAGCGTCCAAAGCTGAGCAATGCGATCCCATTTCAGATCGGCATTACGTGAAGATAAAATGGATGACCTGACATAGCCGTTTGTCGATTGGTTGGCGACACTGTCCAGGTGCATCCCACCAATATCATATTGAAAATACCCGATCCCTTCCGACCAGCCATTGACTGACAAAGCTAAAAAACTCAATACAAGCATTGCCCTTTTCATGCTTTCACCTCTATGTGAATGGATTTCAAACGGTCTATTCAGCTCGTGTCAATCCGTTTTCCACGGCCATCAAACGATCTTTCAAACCTTCATTTTCTAAACGAAGCATAGTCATGCCCTTCTCCTGCTCAATCACATGCAAGGTCAACTCCTCGATCTTCTTCATCTGAATCGCCATCATCTCGGACATATTCAGCCCCTTATCCTTAATCTCTTCCGCCGACGGCACTTCGGGAAGGTGCTTGTTTTCCCTGATAAACGACTCCACCTCGGCAAGGGGCCTCAAGATATAATCGTCTTTGAAGACATAGTCGGCCCAGGGGTTCACATCGGTGACAACGATTTCACGGGCACCGATTTTACCTTCAACGGCAAGCCTGTAGGGGCCGGGGTCTGTGGTTCCGATGCCGACCGATTTTTTTTCTTTATTGACAACCAGGGTGTTTTCATTGACGTTCCATTGATCGTCAGGATAGCTCGTGCTGTCTGTGGTGTAATATTCGGATAATGTCATGTTATTGAAGTTGTTAATGAATTCTTCCGAAAAAGCCATGGCTTTGATCTTGACCACCCATCGATTGGAGGTTGGCACCTGGTGGACGAATGTAATGAAATAACGTTTTTTATCAGGATCCCATTTGACGGGAGTCAGGTAGACATTATCGGTAATCGGTCCGAGGTTTGATGTCACCTGGGTTTCATTTGAATAGATCAAGCCATTCTGGTTGAGCCCCAATCCATATTCTTTGGTGTATTTGCCTGACGTATTCTGGTAATTAAAACCACCTGTAACCTCGATGATCAGAGAGCCCCAAAACCGTTCATTCTCAGGAAAACAGATGTCGATTTTTTCGTTCGAAATTCTGTCGGCGCCATGCATCATACGAATGACAAATATTTTTTCCGCTGTAAGAACAGTATCTAATTCAGCCCATCCGATTTGCACAACCGAAAACAAACCTATACAAACCCACCAAAACAATTTGATTTTTTTCATTGATTCGCCCCTACACTGCCGTGATTCAATTCCCTCGAAGACTGTTTCGTCTCAAGTGCAATCAGACGTGATTTCAATTCATCGTTTTCCTTTTTCATCGTCATAACCCGTTTTTCCTGCTCAATCATATGCAAGGTCAACTCCTCGATCTTCTTCATCTGAATCGCCATCATATCGGCCATGTTCAGGCCGTTTTTCTGGATCTCATCCGCCGGCGGCACTTCGGGAAGGTGCTTGTTTTCGTTGATGAAGGTCTCAACCTCGGCAAGGGGCTTCAAGATGTAACCGTCTTTGAACACATAGTCGGCCCAGGATTCGTTTTTGAGGGTGATGGCGTTGGCCGCAACGGTTTCGACCTTGATTTCTTCCGCGCGGATTGTGCCCTTGACGTCGAGTTTGCACGTTGGGGCTGTGGTGCCGATGCCAACGTTGCCGCTACTGAGCATCCTCATGACCTCATTCATTCTGTTGCCCGACCTCAACCCAAACCCAAAGCTTGATCCCGCATTGTCGGTTCGAAGCAATGCGATTCGACCGGCTTGGTACCACGTGCTCCCGAGGTCACGACTGTCGGTTTGAAACAAGAGGGAGGCAATGTGACTTGACAAGCCGTTATTCTGAATGGAAAGGACATCGAAGCCCAGGGCGTGGCTCGCGGCTGACGCGTCCGAAGGCGGCCAGAGGGCAATATCTGAATTATCCTGAATCACGAAACGCTGGCCTGAAAAATCAGCCCAGGCATTCCCGGCAATCAAAACGACGGTGAAAAGCACCAACAACACTGATTTTTTCATCAAACCCTCAACAAACAATTCATGCAGTGACAGGCCAGACCCGTTTTAAATACAACTCAACCCACGTGGCCATGTATCCACGACGGAAGAACATACATTATTTTTGTGAGACAACGGGCAATGCAGGTGATTTTCATTGAAATGAAAATCATGTTTCGATTCGCGGTAATAACGTTATGGAGAGAAACAACACTTTCCGGGCAACGTCTCTTTTACCCGGCGATGGAACCAGCAGGTAAACTATCACCTCGATAGTATCGAAGGAATTATTTATAAATTGATCGGATGATTGTCAAGTTTTTTTTGGCCGTCGTTAAACATCAAACCGTTTTTCAATATAAAGTAAACCCTGCCGTATTTGGTTGTGTTCCACACATAAGGGATGTGCCAACGAGAGACTTTTTAATGGGACGGGGATTCGGAATCTGGTGAGATTGCAAGAAAGAGGTAAAGCGGGTTGAGGCAATGATGTTGGGTTTCGTTCCTCAACCCAACCTACACGAAACCACCGTTATCCCCCCCCTGGGAATGGCAGATTGCGGTTCAGACCAAGGCCGCAGGGATTTTTAGACCGGAGGCGTAGCAGCGCTACGTCGAGGATCTAAAAATCCCGAGAACGCCGGTCTGGGCCGTAAGCTGACATTTCCTGTCGCTGGTCATCATGGAATATTGTCGTAGTTGGCGCCCAGTATCTCCCTCGGCTTCGCACCTTCCGCAGGGCCGATAAGGCCTTCCCGTTCCATGGTTTCGATGATCCGGGCCGCCCGGTTGTAACCGATCCTCAGATGGCGCTGGACGCTGGAGATCGAGGCCTGGCGGGTTTTGGTGACCAGGGCCACGGCTTCGTCGTATTTTTCATCGTAGTCGTCGTCCCCTCCGCCGTCCTCGCTTTTCTCCGGCGGGGCCTGAAGGATGGATTCATCGTAATCCGGGGCTTTCTGGTTTTTCCAGAACTCGATCAGCTGGGTGAGTTCCTCGTCGGAAATGAAGGCGCCGTGGATACGCTGGAGCTTGGCCGTTCCCGGCGGCAGGTAGAGCATGTCGCCCATGCCCAGGAGGGTTTCGGCTCCGTTGGCGTCGATGATGGTCCGGGAGTCGGTTTTCGACGAGACCTGGAACGAGATGCGCGTGGGGAAGTTGGCCTTGATGATGCCGGTCAGAACGTCCACCGAGGGACGCTGGGTGGCCAGAATGATATGAATGCCGCAGGCCCGGGCCATCTGGGCCAGCCGGGTCAGAGACACTTCCACATCCCGTGAGGCCACCATCATCAGATCGGCCAATTCGTCGATGATGATCACGATGTAGGGCAGTTTTTTGTGACGGCTGGGGCTTTCGCCGGTTTCCTTCTGCTCGGGGAAATCCTTTTCGACCTTCTTGTTGTACTGGCCGATGTTCCGGCATTTCAGTTCCGCCAGAAGCTCGTAGCGGTTTTCCATCTCACGCACCGCCCAGAACAGGGCGTTGGTGGCTTTTTTCATGTCGGTGACCACCGGTGTGATCAGATGGGGGATGCCGTCATACACGGACAGCTCGATGCGCTTGGGGTCGATCATGATCATGCGGACATCCTCGGGCGTGGCCCGGAACAGAATGCTCGATATCATCACGTTGAGCCCTACGCTCTTGCCCGCGCCGGTGGCTCCGGCGATCAGGAGGTGAGGCATTTTGTCGAGTTCGGCGCTGACCGGGTTGCCCACGATGTCGTGCCCCAGACACATGTTGAGGGGGGACTTGGAGTTGATGTAGGAGCTGGACGTAACGATTTCCTTGAAGCAGACCGACTCCCGGGTGTCGTTGGGGATCTCGATACCGATGGCGTCCTTGCCCGGAATGGGGGCGATGATGCGGATGCTGATGGCCCTAAGGGCCAGGGCCAGGTCATCGGACAGGTTGACGATCTTGTTGATTTTCACGCCCGGCGCCGGCTTGTATTCAAAGGTGGTGATCACCGGTCCGGGGGACACCGCCGAGACGTTGCCCATGACCCCGAAATCCTCAAGCTTTTTTTCAAGAAGCCGGGACCGCATGCGCAGGTTTTCATCGTCCACGTTGGACGGCCGTTTCTCGGGGTTGTTCAGGAAGCCGATCCCCGGAAGCTTGAAGTTCTTGCCGCTGTTCATGAAGGAAAACTCCTCCTGATGAACCACCACCGGCACCTTGGCCGTCTTGGGTTTGGCCGCCTGGATCTTGATTTCCGGATCAGGCCGCTTCTTTTCCTCGACCCGCCGGTTCAACTTGACGGTCTCCCGATCCGCCTTGGCCTTTTCCCGCTCGGCTTTCCGGATTTTCCGCGCCTCGCGCCAGGCCGCAACGGCGGCCCTGATCCGTTTGATCAGGGCCGCCAAGGCCTTGCACAAGGCCCAGCATTTCCGGGCAAAAAGCACGATGGAAAACCGGGTGGCCAGGATCAGACCGATCAACATCACCACAAAAATAATGATCATGCTGCCGGTGGGGTTGGTATAGCGCAAAAGAAAGGATTTCAGGGGAATGCCTATCAGCCCGCCCGATGAAAACCGGTGGCCGAACAGGGTGCAGGCGTTGTCCGCCGAGACCATGGACATCAGGGCGCCGGTGGCCACCACCAGAAGAATGCCCCCGCCGACCAGAAGCGCGAGCCCCCGTTTCTGCTGACGACCCAGAAAGCGCACGCTGGCCAGCATCAAAAGAACGGGTAACCAGAACGACCCGATACCGAACAGTCCCACCAGGAGGCTTGAAAAATAAGCCCCCACCAGCCCAAACAGGTTCTGGATCCGGCCTGGCGCCCGTGCATGGAGAAAGGACGGGTCATCCGGGCTGTAGGACAGGAGACTGACCAGTGTCAGAATCACCAGGAAGAACAACACCGTACCGACGATTTCCTTACGCATGTCACGCATGTTTTTTTATCCGTATTCGCGTTGGCCGTTTTACCCCGGGGGGCGTTTCGTCTTTTATTAGTGATGACCTCATAAAAAGTCAATGTTTAGACGGCTTCGTAAAGCGTTCGATGTCAAGGCGTGCGAATCCCGAGGAATGAGGCGTACTTTTGGGTACGCCGCAGTGACGAGGGATGACGCGTAACGCAGAGATCGGACGTTTTTCGAAGCCGTCATAGTTCCATGATGACGGGAACGATAATCGGCCGCCGCTTGATGGTAAAGTTGAAATACTGGCGCAGGGCCTTCTGGATCCGGGACCTTATGACATCGATGCGACGGGGCGCGTCGGGCCCCACCTCTTCGATCACCTCCAGGATCACGCACTGGGCGTCGTCGAGCAGATGACCCGTGGCCGTCCAGAACACAAAGCCCCGGGACACGATCTCCGGCCCGTACATGATGATGCCCGTTTCCTCGTCAAAGACGATGGTCACCACCACCAGGCCGTCCTCGGACAGCATCTGCCGTTCCTTGAGTACGCTGCGACCCACGTCGCCCACACCTTTGCCGTCAACCAGGACCCGCCCCGTGGGCACCTTGCCGATGATTTTACCCGTCTTGTTTTCAAAGCCGATCACCTGCCCGTTCTCGGCCAGGATGATATGATCCCGGGCAATGCCCACCGACTGGGCCAGCCGGGCATGATGCACCAGATGGCGGTACTCCCCGTGGATGGGAATGAAATAATCGGGACGGGTCAGCCGGATCATCATCTTCAGTTCTTCCTGGTAGGCATGCCCGGACACATGGACATGGGAGGTGCGCTCATACACCACATTGGCCCCGAGTCTGTACAGGCTGTTGATGATGTTCGAAATGGCTTTTTCATTGCCGGGAATCATCTTGGACGACAGGATCACCGTATCGTCCGGTTCGATCTTGATATGGCGATGGGTACCCGCGGCGATCCTTGCCAGAGCCGACATGGGTTCGCCCTGGCTGCCGGTGGTCAGCATGACGATCTTGCGGGGCGGGTAGAGATCCACATCCTTGACGTCGATCTCCATGTTGTCGGGAACATGGAGAAAGCCCAGTTTCTTGGCGATCTCGACGGTCATTTCCAGACTTCGACCGCTGAAAATCAGCTTGCTGCCGCGTTTTTCCGCAATGCGGATGATCTGCTGGATACGGGAGACGTTGGAGGCGAACAGGGCCACGATCACGCGGCCGGTGCTTGCGTTGAACACCGACTGGAGGGAATCGGCCACGGCCTGATCGGAGATGGTGTAGCCTTCGGTTTCCACATTGGTCGAATCCGACATCAGGGCCAGAACCCCGTCGGCACCGCACTGGGCGAAGGCGTTCACGTCGGTCATCATGGTTTCGGAACCGCCGTGCCCGATTTTGAAATCCCCGGTATGGATCAAGGTCCCCTCGGGGGTTTTCACGACGATCCCCACGCCGTCCACCGTCGAATGGCTGACGCGGATAAACGACAGGTCAAAGGGCCCGAGGACGACGTTTTTATCCGGAGAGACGGTCACAAAATCCACATCGAAAAAACCGTGCTCCTCGAGCTTGTGTTTGACCACGCCCAGGGTGAAGGCCGTTCCGTAAACGGGGATATGGGTTTCACGCAATAAATAAGGAAGGGCGCCGATATGATCTTCATGGGCGTGGGTCAGAAAGACGCCGGATATGATCGCGTCGGTCTGGCGGATATAGTCCATCACCGGAATCACGATATCGATCCCGAGCATGTAATCTTCGGGAAACATCAGTCCGGCATCGATGATCAGCCCGACACCGTCGCACTCGATGACCATCATGTTGAGGCCGATTTCACCCAGACCGCCCAGTGGTATAATTTTCAGCATCCGCCAAGATCCCTGTATAATAAGGTGAAAATCGAATATGTTTCAACACCCGGACCGGTCAGACAATCACACCGATGGACGCCGTCATCGCATCGATCGTCTCAATCAGCCAGATGAGCTGGTCCCTAGTGGCGTAACCGATGCAGTGGCATCTGATGTTGCCCGTGGCCCGGACCAGCAGTCCGCAGGACAACGCATTCTCGTCCAGCTCCAGCCCAAGATAATAAGGTTTGCAGTCCGTGTGCGACCGTTGGAGATCGGTCAGCACCGACTCGGGCAGTGTCAGCCAGTAAACACCGGAAATACCCGCCGCCCTGCAATGCTCGTCCAGCCAGGCCTTGACCTTCCGGTAGTCCTCGTCTCTGAGTTCATCAATAACATATTGTTTCATAACTCAAAGCCATTACCATATTTCGTGTATGCAGGCAAGGCGGTTGTTCGGGACAACCAGGGCAATCGCATGTAACATTCGTCCACGAGCACGAGAGGCCGGGACGGTTCCGATCTTCTACCCTGTTCACCTGATGGGCACAAGGGGTTTTGCCCATTCCCTCTGCCGCCCGAGAGAGTTCCTTGGGCATCCAATATACGGAATACAGTCCTCTTCGGAAGGGAAATACGTTTTTATATGGAATATCGAACGGTGAAACGAACCAGGAAGGATGGGGGGAAAATTCTCCGGCCATGCCACAGCTTAGGCCGGAGAACGTAACTTACAAACCTTAGTCTTCCTCAACGGTCACGGCGTCTGATTCACAGACTTCGACACAGCTTTCGCAGCCGAGGCATTCTTCGCCGTTGGCCACGAAGGATTTGCCGTCTTTCATTTCAAATACTTCCACGGGACATACGTCAACACATTCTTCACAACCTGTGCATTTGTCGGCATCAACCGTCGGTGTAAAACCCATTTTCAAGCCTCCTTAAAATAATTGAAATATTTACATAACCCAATGGGTCGGGATTTGCAAAACCGTTTTCCTCACAGCGTTTCCACAAATCGATTTATTCTTATATATATTTTTTTCACCCTGTCAACATGGTTTTTCATTAATTTGATCCGGGTCTTAAAAATGCCGAACAACAGTGTTTTCAATCATTTTGGCATTATTATTGAATGTTGTCGAACCGTGATCAGCCCGATAACGGTGTTCTCCGATCCGCACTCAGATCGTAACGCCGCCTCGGAAAGACCGGCCGGACGCGAGAAGAACACATCGGGAGAAATCCCGGCGGCACGGTAAAGCGACAAGGTAACGGGGCCTGCCGCAGCACATGGGCGGTCCGCGGTGGCCGTTCCGTCCTGAATCGCCGTGATGGTTTGAAGCGCCTGCTCCCTGTCTGCCGCGGACAGGTCCAGGTCGCTCACATGATCAAGGGGGCAGGTGCATTCCTCCAGATGGGCGATCACGTCGGGGCTGTGGGTAAGAAAAAAGGCCGGGCCCCGCGTTCCGGTATCGGACGGGGCCGAGAGAAACAGCCGTGCCCATGCGGCCAGGCGAAGGGGAATCCGGGATTCAGGCGAGGTTCCGGTGGGGCCCTTCGGCAGGCCAAGCCCTTCCAGGGCCTCGTCATCATCGCCTTTAAGCTGTTCAAGCAGTTGCCGTTCACGCCGGACCACCGCGTCCAGTTCCGAATCGATGGCCGCATTCGCCTCGTCCCAGTCCTGGGCAATCTGCAGAAAGGCCCTGGCCAGGAATTGTTTGTGAGCCTCCCCGTCGTCTGCCGTTTCCGGCCGGGCAGTCAGACGGCCCTCGGCCCGGGCAAGGATGTCCGACCGGATCCCTGAGGCCGAATCGGTATCACGGGGTGACGGCTCGCCCGATCCCATCAGAAAGGCCGAGGCCTTTTCACGGTTCACCGCGGCAAAGCGCCGGTATTCTTCAATAAAAAGCGTCAACCGGTCCTCGTCCCCAATCACGGGAACGATACGCCGGATTCCGGGCGCGTCACCGGCATGGGTCGTTTCCAGAGGACTGAGCACGTCAAGGGCTCCGAAACAGCCCACAATCACCTCAGCCACCCGGGGCGGTACAACGGTAAAGGGAAAAAACAGGGGATGGGTCATTATATCCTTCCTTTTAGATCTTGTCGTCCCGGACGCTGACGCCCAGCTCCTCGAGCCTGCGCCTGATGCGGTCGGCCTGCTCCCAGTTTCTGTCGGCACGGGCCTGTTCGCGCTTTTCCATCAGCCGGACCACCTGTTCATCGGCAAAGACATCGTGGAAGTCGAAAACATTGAACACCGCGTCGATGTCCCGGAAGACCTTGACCACCTCCCGGGCGCCGTCTTCATCGATGTTTTTCTCCTGCACCAGAAGGTTCAGCTTGCGCACGGCGGAAAGAATCGCGGCCATGGCCGCCGAGATGTTCAGATCCTCATTCATGGCGTGAATGAAGCCGTGCTTGATGTCGTAGACGATCTGGTCCAGATCCGGATAGGGCCTGCCTTCCTTGACGTTCAACAGGGCCTGGATGCAGGCATCCACCCGGCGCAGAGACCGCCTCGCCTCGAGCAGCCGGTCTTCGGAAAAATGGAGCACCTTGCGGTAATGGGTCCCCAGCATCCAGAAACGGATCTCACGGCCGGCGAATCCCATGTCAAGCACCTGCTCCAGGGTGATGCGATTATCCTTTTCATCGACCTTTTTCCCTCCGGCCAGCACCCGGTCGCAGTGGATCCAGTAGTTGGCCAGGGGTTTGCCGTAAAGGGCACGGCAGATGGCCTGCTCGTTTTCATGGTGGGGAAAGACCAGCTCCCGGCTGCTGGTATGGATGTCGAAACTCTGCCCCAGGTATTTCATGGAAATGGCGGCGCACTGAATGTGAAGCGACGGCCGGACCATCCCCCAGGGCGTGGACACGGCCAGGCCTTTTTCGATCTCATGCTCGGGGCTTTTCTTGAACAGGGTGAAATCCTTCGGATTCTCCTTTTCATATTCCGACAGGTCCACGGTGAGCCCCAGCCGGATCTTGTCCAGATCCACCCCGGACAGGCTGCCGTAATCCTCGAGCCGTGCGATGTCGAAATACAGGGACTGCTGTTTTTCATAAGCCATGCCCAGGGCCTCCAGATCCCTGCCCAACCGGATCATCTCGCCCAGGTGCTCGCTGACCCGCGGGTAGGCGTTTGCCGGGAGAACCCCCAGAACATCAAGGTCCCGATGAAACAGATCAAGATAGGTATCTGTAAAGGTTTTAAGATCTTCCCCCGCATCCTCCGCGCCCTTGATGGTTTTGTCGTCCAGATCCGTGACGTTGATGATGTGGTTGACCTCAAAACCCCGGAATTTCAGGTAGCGGACCAGAAGATCGGCAAAGACGAAGCGGCGGCAGACGCCCAGATGCATGCGTTCGTGAACCGTGGGACCGCAGGAGTACATGGCCGCCCTTCCGGGCCGTGCCGACACGAACTGCTCTTCGCAGTGACTGATGGTGTTGTACAGCATGGGGCCGGGAATATCCTGAACCGCGAACACCGGCGTGCTCAGGTATCGCTCCCCGCCGTCGGGGAAAATCACCACCAGGGTGCCCCCGTCCATGGTTTCCGCATGACGCAGGGCCACGGCCAGAGCCGCTCCGCTGCTCATGCCCACGAAAAGCCCCTCTTCCCGGGCCAGCCGCCGGGTCATGTCAAAGGCGGCGTCGTCCTCGATGTTGACTTTCTCATCGAGACGGAAGCGTTCATAAATTTCCGGCTCATGGGCCTCTTTCATGTTCTTCAGGCCCTGGATCTTGTGCCCCAGGTAGGGCTCGACACCGATGATGCGGATATCCGGATTCAGTTCCCTGAACCGCCGGGACAGTCCCATCAGGGTTCCGGTGGTGCCCATCGTGGCCACAACCACCCGGACCTCGCCCCGGGTCTGGGCCCAGATTTCCTCGGCGGTTCCATAATAGTGGGATCGCCAGTTGGCCGGGTTGTTGTACTGGTTGCTCATAAAATAGGCGCCGGGGTTTTCCCGGTAAAGCCGCTTGACTTCGTCGATGGCCCCGTCGGTGCCCAGATGGCCGGGCGTCAGGATGATTTCTGCGCCCCGGGCCTGGAGGATCTTCCGTCGCTCCATGCTCACGGCCTCGCTCATGGCCAGCTTCAGGCGATAGCCCTTGACCGAACAGACCAGGGCCAGGCCGATGCCGGTGTTGCCGCTGGTGGCCTCGATCACCGTCTTGTCATGGGTCAGCTCACCGGTACGCTCGCCGTCTTCGATCATGGCCAGGGCGGGCCTGTCCTTGATGGAGCCTCCGGGGTTGAAATATTCCAGTTTGGCCAGAATCCTCACGGCCGGATTGGGATTGAGTTTTCGGATTTCCACCAGGGGGGTGTTGCCGATGGTATCGAGGATGCTTGTGCTCATGAAATCGCCTGCACGGTCTTTGAGAGGGAAAAACGGGACACGAGGATGCGGATGATGGCCTGCCGGACCGCCTCCTCGCTCTGGGATGCGTCGATGACCGTGATCCGGGAGGGTTCCCGGGCGGCCAGTTCCAGATAGCCCTGGCGGACCCGTTCATGGAAGGCCAGGGTTTCATGCTCGAAACGGGTTTCATCGCCGGACCGGCCGCCGCAGTCAATCTCTTTCCAGGCCCGGTCGAGTCCGATGCGGGGATCGAGGTCGAACAGCACGGTCAGATCCGGCCTCAGATCTCCGAGAACCTGGCGATGAATGCCCTCGATCATCGAAAGATCGATGCCCCGGGCATAGCCCTGGTAGGCGGTGGTGGCGTCGAAAAAACGGTCACAGACCACCGCCCGCCCCGCCGAAAGGGCGGGAAGGATACGCTCACGGAGGTGCTGGGCCCGATCGGCGGCATACAGAAACAGTTCGGCCTGGGGTTCCAGCTCCCGGTTTTCCGGATCAAGGAGGATCTGCCTGATTTTCTTTCCGATGCGCGTGTCCCCCGGTTCACGGGTAACCAGACAGGACATCCCCTGCCCTTCGAGGAACCGGACCGTATTCCCGATCTGGGTGGTCTTGCCCGATCCCTCGATGCCTTCAAATGTAATGAACATAAAAAACGCCCCGCCTGATTCAGGTGACGGATTATTGGTCAACGGTCAACAATAGCTTGACTTTTAATCTTTTTTTGGCTTTATACTGTTTTTCTCTGCCGTATTCAAGCTGTTATCAGATGGTACGGCTTTTTTAACGTCCATTGCAATCACCCCGTGGTCGATTGAAAACAGGTCTTTGGATAACCCATGGAATTAAAACTGTTTTCAATCATCCGTCAACCCGAGACCGGCAAACCTTTATGCGTTTTTCCTTAAGAAGGCCTGGCAGTACCCTCCCGGCGTGCCCGTCCGTCTTCGGGCGGAGACGGTTTCTTGCCCGGGTTCTCATCGTCTGTCTTTCGGTGATCCTGCCGATGACCGCCCCACCGGTCCGGGCTCTGGACAAGGACATGGGCGAAGGGCCCTGGCAGATCGTGGCCGACCGCCTTGACTACGACCGGGAAACCGGCATCTACACCGCCGACGGCCATGTGACCATCAGCCGGGACAACCAGACCATCGACGCGGATTATCTGGAATACGACCGAATGGCCGGCGCGACCTTTGCCCGGGGCCACGTGGTGCTGACATCACGGGACGGCGACCGGGCCTCGGCGGACCGGCTGCTGCTCAATCTGAACACCGACCAGGGGACCTTATACGAGGGCAGCATCTTCCTTGCCGAAAACCATGTGTACATCCGGGGAGAACGCATCCGGAAAACCGGAGAGACGACCTATGCCGCCGAAAAGGTCAGCATCACCTCCTGTGACGGGGACCGACCGGACTGGCAGTTCACCGGCTATGACATGACCGTGACCATCGAAGGCTACGGGCAGGTTTTCCATGCGGCCTTCTGGGCAAAGCGACTGCCCCTTCTGTATTCGCCCTTTCTCGTCTTCCCCGTGAAAATCAAACGCCAGTCCGGTCTTCTGCCTCCGGAAATCTCCCAGTCCGAACGGAAAGGCACCGATTATCTCCAGCCGTACTACTGGGCCGTCAACGATAACAGCGACGCCACGTTTTATCTGCGATCCATGTCCAGGCGGGGCGTCATGAAAGGTCTGGAATACCGGTACATGCAGAGCGACACCTCCCTGGGCACCCTGATGGCCGATTACCTGACCGACCGGCGCACGGACGACGGCAGCGAGGAATCAACCCGGCTCTGGGGCTATGACGACAGCGTGAACCGGCCCAACACCAAACGGTACTGGATCAGAACCAAACAGAACCAGACCCTGCCCGACGGATCCACGATCAAACTCGATACGGACATCGTCAGCGACCAGGACTATCTGCGGGAATTCTCCGCCATGAAAAACGGGTTCGAGGCCGCAAAGGACGTGTTCACAGACACCTTCGGCCGTGACCTGGAAGAGGACGACGACTATATCAGGACCAACAGCCTGATCTACAACAAGCGCTGGACGTCCTTCAATTTCAGTGCGAGCACCTACTGGTACGATCATGTGGTCAACCGCAGGACAGGCAGGGACGACACCACCCTCCAGAAACTGCCGACCCTTGATTTTCTTGCCTCCCGGCGCAGGCTGTGGACCACGCCCCTCTATTACGACCTGGACTCGGAATACACCTATTTTTTCAGGCAGGACACCACCGAACGCCTGAGAACCGGCCGTCGGGCCGATGTCTACCCCCGGCTGATCCTGCCCATGAGGGCGAAAAACCTGTTTTCCCTGGAATCCACCGTGGGTGTCCGCAACACGTATTGGAATATCGACGACGAAGACGAAACCCAGGCGGACCTGAACGGGTCTCATTTCCGCAGCATCTATGATCTGTCCTTCGACCTGTCCACGGATTTCTACCGGATTTTCCGGATCGACGGCGACCGGACGGACCGGATCAAGCACAGCATCACCCCCAAACTGGTATACGCCTACACGCCGGACAAGGACCAGACCGACTACCCCTATTTCACCGCCCTCGACCGGATTGAACCCGAAAGCACCCTCACACTGTCTTTGAACAACATCCTGACCAGCCGGTTCCGGGACGATGATCCGGAAAAACCCGCCGCAAAACCCAAATACGGTTACCGCCAATTTTGCCGTTTCAAACTCGAACAGGTTTATGATATGAACGAAGCCCGTGAGCGGGACGTCGCCCAGTTGAGAAACAAAGAATCCCGGGAGCCCTTTCTTCCCCTTTACGGAGAAATTCTGTTTTCACCCCGGGACTATCTGAACCTGTCGGCCGACGCAAGCTGGTCCCACTACGACCGCCACCTGACCGAAGGGAACCTCACGGCATCGATCCATGACCGCCGGGGCGACCGGCTCAGCGTGGAGCACCGCTACACAAGGGATGATGTCACCGCGGCGGTCGATGACGGCGTGAAATACCTGAGAACCTTCGCCCACGTCGTCCTCACCGACCAGCTGGCCGTCTACGGAGAGAACGAGCGGAACCTTTTGGATCGGGAAGACCTGAAAAGCAGCGCCGGCGTGATTTACACCTCCCAGTGCTGGGGTGTTACATTCGATTACACCCATGAACCGGGCGACAAGCGATACACCATGACCTTCAACCTCAGCGGCCTGGGAGAATTCGGAAGCAGTTTCAGCGCCGACCAGGCCGAATGATGCCCGATGATGCCCGAAGACCGGTGCGTCATCGTACCTTAATAAAAGACGAGTCACGATTATGAACGAGCCGTTGATCAAAACCCTGCCCCCCCTCTGGTATGTACTCCATACCAAAAGCCGGGCCGAAAAGGTCGTCCACGACGTCCTGGTCAAGAAATCCATCGAGGCCTTCCTGCCCACGGCCAGGGTTCCAAGCAAACGCAAAGACCGCCGCGTGATGCTGGATCTGCCCCTTTTTCCCGGCTATGTCTTCGTCAAGACCGACCTTCAGGCCGATCGCTACCTGTCGATCCTCAAGACCCCCGGTGCCGTGAAAATCATCGGAAACAAGGAAGGACCCGTGTCGGTGGACACGCCCATTGTGGATTCCCTCCGGATCATGGTCCGCTCCGGACAGTCAATCCTGACCGAAAACCTGTTCCGGAAAGGTCAGAAGGTCATGGTCGTCCGGGGGCCCTTCACCGGCGTCACCGGAATCTTTTCCGCGTACCGGGGAACGGGACGGGTCCTTGTCTTCATTGACATCCTCGGCCAGTCCGCCTCGGTGGAAGTCGACGAGGAAGATATCGAACGGATTTTATAAATTATGTATAAGTGCTTGACTTACTATCAAATTATGTTTATTAATTTCTCTTGTTTAAGCCGGAGATAACCCGGACGTTTTCGCATTCGATGAAGGAGGCTATATGAATAAGTTGGAGTTGATCTCCGCTCTCAAGAACGACGCAGATATTTCCAAGGCCGAAGCGGCGGAAGTGGTTCAGATTTTCTTTGATTCGATGACAGACGCGCTGGTCAAGGGCGACCGGGTTGAAATCCGGGGACTTTGCAGTTTTTTTGTCAAGGAATACAAAAGCTACACGGGACGCAACCCGAAAACCGGCGAAAAAGTGACCATCAAGCCCAAAAAGCTGCCCTTTTTCAAATGCGGCAAGGAGCTGAAGGAACGCGTGGACTACAAGTAGCCCCGGTGTACGGCGGCTCTGTCCGGCCCCGTCACGTTCCCGGATCATCACCCCCTTAAAAGCTCTGCGGAACTTTTAAGGGGTTTTTGTTCCAAACGCCGTTTTGCTCGACGTTCGGCCCAGACACGATCCTTTTGGGATCACACGAGTTTGGAAATCGGTTTTATGTTTGAACAGATCATCGATCAGGACCAAGCCCTCACCCGTCTCCTTACCCTGTTCCGGAAGGACACCATGCCCCATGCCCTTTTGTTCACCGGCATCGACGGCATCGGTAAAAAGACGGCGGCCCATGCGCTGGCCATGACGCTGAACTGCCCAAGGTCCATCGCGGCCAGGGAACAGACGGCCGGTCCGACAACGATCCCGTCTCTTTTTCCCTGCGGTGGGTGCCGGTCCTGTCGTAAAATTACGACGGGGGTCCATCCGGACATCCTTCATGTCGCCCCGTCGGGCAACCTGATCAAGATCGCCCAGATCCGGGAACTGGGCACACGGCTTTTAATCAGACCCAACGAAGCCCGCATGCGGGTGGTCATCATCGACGACGCCCACACCATGAACCCCGAATCGGCCAACGCCCTGCTCAAATCCCTGGAAGAGCCTCCGGCAGGCACCATGTTCGTTCTGATTACCCATCAGGCCTCGGACCTTTTGCCCACCATCCTTTCCCGGTGTCAGCAGGTCACATTCAATCCGATTACGCGACGGAGCATCGAAACGTGTCTGATCGAAAAGGGCATGACGCCCGACCGGGCCACCGCCTTGGCAGCCATGGCCGACGGCAGCCTCGGCAGGGCCATGGCCCTGTCCCGGGCGGATGCACGCGGCGGAGCCTTTTCGAGGAATCGGCAGTGGATTGCCGGCGAACTCGACGCCCTGGCCGGGGGGTCGGTTCTCACCGGCCTTCTGTTTGCGGAAAAGCTTGCGTCAAAAAAAGACGATGCACTTCAATCCCTGGAGTTTATGACCGCTCTGATCCGGGATCTGGTCATCTACAAAATCTCGCCGGACAAAATCCTCAACCGGGATCTTGTATCCGTCATCGACGGACTTTCCAGGCGTTTTTCCATTCCAAGCCTTCTTTCCATGAACGCCCACATTCAGCGGGCGCACAAAGACATCCTGGCCAATGCGGCTCTGAGGCTCAGCCTTGAAGCCATGGCCTTCAATCTATCGCGGGTATGATATGCATAAAGTAGTGGGCGTCAGATTCAAGCCTTCGGGCAAAATATACGATTTCAGTTGCGGACCCTTCGTCCTGGAGGTGGGGGACAAGGTCATCGTCACCACCGAGCAGGGCCTGGGTTACGGGGTGGTGGCGACTGCGCCGGTTCCCCTGTCGGAGCGAACCTCCCGAAGTCCCCTGAAAAAGGTGTTCCGCCTGGCCACCGAGGCCGATACCGACCAGCGGGAAAAAAACATTCAGCTTGAAAACGAGGCCTACGAGTACTGCCAGAAACAGGTGGCCGAACTCAAGCTGGACATGCACCTGTTTTCCGTGGAAAGCACCTTCGACACCAGCAAACTGACCTTTTTCTTCACGGCCGAGGGCCGGGTGGATTTCCGCCAGCTGGTCAAGAACCTGGTCAAGCAGTTCCGGGTCCGCATCGAAATGCGTCAGGTTGGAATCCGCAACCAGGCCAAAATGTGCGGGGGCCTGGGCCGCTGCGGCCGGGAGATCTGCTGTTCCTCCTACATCGAAAAATTCGATCCCGTGTCCATACGCATGGCCAAGGAACAGGGTCTGTCCCTGAACCCCACCAAAATTTCCGGATTGTGCGGCCGGCTGATGTGCTGCCTGACCTTTGAAAACGAGACCTACAAGGCCTTGAAAAAGGATTTCCCGAAAATCGGGAAGGTCGTGACCACGCCCAAGGGCAAGGGCAAGGTGATCCGGCATAACGTGATCTGCAGCCGCCTGACGGTCAAACTGGAAGACAACACCGAATGCGAGCTGAAGCTCAGAGACATCCAGCCTTTGTCCGAGGACGGCACCCGGGCCGCAAAACCCGACGTGCAAACGCCGGGCACCGACGATACCCCGGATCAGATCTGAACCGGCGGGCTTCCTGAACGGAGCCCGCCGCCTGCTTGAAAAGGAAACGAATCAGCGTGACAACGAGCAACCACACCCCATTTTACATCACCACACCGATCTATTACGTAAACGCCCGGCCCCACCTGGGCCATGCCTACACCACCATCGCCGCCGATGTGGCCCGGCGTTTCCATACCATGAAGAATGTCCCCACCTATTTCCTGACCGGCACCGATGAGCACGGGGACAAAATTGCCGAAGCCGCCAAAAAGGGAAACACCAGCCCCGGGGAATACGCCGACCGGATCAGCGGGCTGTTCAGGGACCTCTGGCCCCAACTGAATATTTCAAACGATGATTTCATACGGACCACCGAAGAGCGCCATAAAGCCGTGGTGGCCAAGGTATTGATGGCCATCTACGACAAGGGCGAGATCTACTATTCCGAGTACGAAGGCCTCTACTGCGTGGGCTGCGAACGTTTCTACCAGGAACGGGAACTGGTCGACGGCAAATGCCCGGACCACAAAGTCGAACCCCAGCGCATCAAGGAATCCAACTACTTCTTCAAAATGAGCGCCTATCAGGACTGGCTGATCGACCACATCACCAACAATCCGGATTTCATCCGCCCCAGACAGTACCGGACCGAGGTGTTGTCTTTTCTCAAGGAACCCCTGGAAGATCTGTGCATTTCACGGCCCAAGACCCGTCTGACCTGGGGCATCGACCTTCCCTTCGACGACCGGTTCGTCACCTATGTCTGGTTCGACGCCCTGCTCAATTACGCCTCGGCCCTGGGCTATCCCGACGGGGAAACCTACAAGACCTTCTGGCCCCACGTCCAGCACCTGATCGCCAAGGATATCCTGAAAACCCATGCCATCTACTGGCCCACCATGCTCAAGGCCGCAGGCATGCCGCTGTTTCAGTCCCTGAACGTCCACGGTTTCTGGAACATGGGCGACAGCAAGATGTCCAAAAGCCTGGGCAACGTGGCCAACCCCCTGACCCTCAAAGACACCTACGGGGTGGATGCCTACCGGTTTTTTCTGATGCGGGACATGGTTTTCGGTCTGGATTCGAATTTTTCCGAAGAGGCCATCGTGCAGCGTATCAACACCGATCTGGCCAACGATCTGGGCAATCTCTTCTCCCGTGTTCTGGCCATGAGCTTCAAATACTTCGACGGCCTGGTCCCCCCCTGCGATCCCGCCGTGGAAACGGAGGCGGGTCTCAGCCTCGAGGCCGACGCCATGGAGGCGATCACCGATTTTTCCGAGGCCATGGAAACCTTCGCCTTCCACAAAGGCCTTGCCGCGGTATTCAAGCTGATCAGCCGCATGAACAAATACGTCGATGAAACCGCCCCCTGGGACCTGGCCAAGGATCCGGCCCTCACCCCCCGTCTGCAGGCGGTGATGTACAACCTGCTCGAAGGCCTTCGGGTCACCTCGGGCCTGCTCTACCCGGTCATGCCCGATACGGCCAAAACCATGCAAAATCACCTGGGCATCGCCGAGGATCCGTCGTTTTTCCTTCTGGATAAACTCAAGGCCTGGCGAAGTCTGCCCCCGGGTTCTCCCTTGAAAAAAATCAAAGGCCTCTTCCCCCGCATCGAGGTCAAACCCAAGGCCGAACCGGCCGCAGCACAGGCCCCGACGCTGAAACCGGAACTGAAACCGGAAATCTCCTTCGAGGAATTCCAGAAACTGGACCTGCGCGTGGGCACGGTCATCCGGGCCGAAGCCATCCCCAAGGCGGACAAGCTGCTCAAGGTCACGGTGGACATGGGTGAAGGGCGGGAACGCACCGTGGTGGCCGGCATCTCCAAAAGCTATACCCCGGACCAGCTGACCGGCAAACAGGTGATCATCGTGGCCAACCTCAAACCCGCCAAACTGATGGGTCAACTCTCCGAAGGCATGATCCTGGCCGCCGCAGACAAAAAAGGCTTCACCGTCGCCTCCTTCGACGCCCCGATCAAACCCGGCACCCCGGTCAAATAAACGTTAAAATTTGTGTATGAACATAGAGGGGCGCACAATGTGCGCCCTTTGCCTTCGGCGACCCTGCCGGGGGCCCGCCTTTTGAAAAGGCGGACAAACGGGTTTTTGGGGTCTCTCACGGAGACACAAAGGCGCAGAGAAAAAACAGGGCGTACCCAAATCGTTAAAGGGTATACGTCCAGAAGGTAGTCATGGGATAGAGTCGCTTTTTCCGTTTGGTCATGCAGGCGAGGCAGGGGCAGTTGATGTCGAAGGGGTGGGGGCCTTTCCGGACGGAAAGTTCGAAGGTCCGATCAATCAGGTTGAACACCCGAATCCGATCGTTGGAGCCCGGCAGGTATGTGTGATCATCATTCCGATCCATGGGTTTCAGCCTGTGTACTTTCTGATAAGGTCACCCTGTCCGAACGAGTCTCCAAACAAACGAATCCGCTCTACATTCAGGGGTTCAAATTTATCGGACAAACCGAACTCCGAAACGCTTTTGAAGAATTCCGCAATGTCCGACTCGTCTTTCAGCTGTCGCTCCTTGTTGTTGGCGATGGCAAGCAGCTTGAGAACAATGTAGTCCGAAGGCTGAATGACGCGAATTTCTCCTATGATCTCAGCATCGATCAGGGCGCTGCGATTTAACATGTCCCGACCGTCCTGTGTGCCGACAAGCATGAAATCGACCTTGCCGAAGATGTCATAGTCGGAATCGAATTGTGCAAAGGACCCTGTTTTTTGAAAACACGTATAACCCGCTCCGGCCATAACCTCATGGATCCGGTCCCAATGGGTCGCATCGGCCATGAAATCAATATCCACGGTATGCCGAGGAAGACCGAAAAAACCAAGCGCAAAGGCACCGATGAGGCAGACCGGTATCTTACGTTCGACAAACGTTTTCGAAAGAATGGATATCATGGATGTCAGTTTATTCTTTTCCAAAGCCTGCCCCAATCGGTCGTTTTTTGTCCATCATACGTTTGAGGGGGAACTCAAGTCAAAGAAAAAGATGGCTCTGTTGATCATCGTCAGACAAAACGGATTCACCAAGGAGACAGGGAGGTAGGGGCGGTCTGCGACCGCCCAATGGCCTCCGGCGGCCCTGCCGGGAGCCCGCCTTTTGAAAAGGCGGACAAACGGGTTTTTGGGGTCTCTCGCAAAGACACGAAGGCGCAGAGAAAAACAGGTCGTCACGGGGCAAGGCCCGTGAAACACGCAAATGATGCCGACCCCATCCCGCCCAAAGCGACCGCCCATCGTCGGGTTGAGGCACGAAACCCGACACATAGGCTCATCCTTAATAATACGGCCACGTCAGGTCAAATTTCTATCCTTTACAAATCATCGAAAATCACATCAAATCGATGCGTTAATGTCGAATCCCAGCGATGAAACGTTGTACACCTCAAGGGAATCCGACGGTTTTTCAAGTAACAGCAGATAATCGTCATGATCCTTGTAAATGTCCCGCCGCTCGTCCCCTCGACCGATGACATGACAGCATGCGCCGTCTGTCACATGACCCTGATTCACAATCGAAATGGGCACGCGTTGCTTGGCCCATCTACCTTGTTCGACCGTAGGATGGGCAAAGCGCAGCGTGCCCATCAGGGTCTTAAGTCAATGACATAGAATAGCAATGTGGTATCACGTGTTGATTTTCACCTGTCTTCTTTTCTTTTTTCTCAGTAAGCAATTTTGCTATGTAAAAATGTGCCCCTCTCCAAATCGTCAAAGGCTTTATTCAATTCTTCCCTTGTGTTCATGACAATCGGTCCGCCCCAGACGATCGGTTCAGATAGAGCGTATGAACTCATAAACAGAACCTGGGCCTGTTTGTCTGATGCTTTTATCTTGACACAGTCACCCATGGTAAGTTTTACCGCCGTTTTTTCTTTGACTAATTCGTCCCCGATATATGCGTCTCCAAGAAGCGTGAACACCATGACAGATCGTGTCGTATCCGTTTTCACGACAACAGAGGCATGTGCATTGAGATGGATATCGTAATAATCCAGGGGAAGATGTCTGCCGGCATACCCTTTTCTTCCTTCATATTCCCCTGCGAGCAATCGCAATTTTCCATTTTCCAACTCTATTTCTTCAATCTCTGTGGTTTTGATACTGTGATAAGCCGGAACAACCATTTTATCCTTTGCAGGAAGATTCAGCCAAAGCTGAACACCGAGCAGTCTTTCTGCTGCGGGGAGTTTTTCTTCGTGTAGAATACCGGAACCTGCTGTCATCCACTGGACTTCCCCGTCACCAATGGTATCCTCATTGCCCAGACTGTCCTTATGAGTCATATAGCCATGGTACACATAACTGATCGTTTCGATGCCTCTGTGTGGGTGGAGCGGAAACCCCGCTGTATAATCATCGGGATTTTTGCTGTCAAAGGAATCCAGCATTAATATCGGATCGAATGCGTCAACGGTCTTGTTACCTAAAACCCTGACCAGGTTGACCCCTGCTCCATCCTGTGTTCGAAACCCCGTTACCTTGTGCTCAATGGTTCTTTCCATGTGTCACCCTCCTCGTCAATGTTTTTTTGGAAGTGCCGATCCAATGTCATCAACTTAACGAGTGATTTCGTTGTTTCACATGATGGGCACGCGTTGCTTTGCCCATCCTACCTTGTGTCGCCCGTAGGATGGGCAAAGCGCAGCGTGCCCATCAGGGTCTTAAGTTCATGACATTGAGTGCCGATCCACAAATTGAGCAAAATGATTTGTTGTGTTGAAGGAAATGTAAAATTCGTGACCTTATCGACACCGGCTACAATAACAAAGGTAAAAATTATCAAAATCACCTTCTATTTCGGACGTGACCTCACCGCAAAGGCATGACCCTGACGTTATACTCATAGATAAAACTCGCCATGATTATGACTGATGCAGAGTGGATGAACAACGCACGCTTCAGGCGCGGCGTTTAGCCGTCGCCTGGAAACAATTGTTGGCCGATGAATTCAGAGAGAAGCCCAGCATTTATCGCAGCATTATATTGTCTTCTATCTGCAGTTATAAAAAGTTCTGCTTTCCATTCCAACGCACATGCTATATGCAAAGCATCCATCGCCCTCAATACATTCGACTCTAAAAGCTTGATCGAATGCGAAATGACAGCCGGGGTAATCTGAATAATTACAGCATCATGGACATCTTTCATCAATTGGGTTTTAATAGCCCTATAATCGTCATCAGAAAGATTGTTTTCACGTCGTCGTCTATTTAACCCCGATACTACTTCAGGGATTAGAATGGTACATAGACCCAGTTGTGAAGCATTCTGTAAGAGTCGATCTATTTCATCACTACCTACTTCCAAGACATATCTTTTGGCAAGTGCAGATGAATCAATTAGAACTTTCATGATTCAGACTCACGTTCTTCAAGTATTGCAGACGAAAGGTCGCTCCCTTTAATTTGTAAGCGAGTACTCTTACGTTTCCATGACGGTATTTGGGGTATATTGTCAGTAAATGGAATTATCTCCGCAATAGGTTTTCCCCGCCTAAGAAGAATAAGGGTCTCTCCATGCTCAACCTCAGTTATAAAGTTTGAAGCCTTTTTTCTGAAATCTGTGAATGAGATTGTCTTCATATCGTGCCTCCTCTGATTAAATGTACATTCAAGTGTACATAAACAGGGCCACACTGTCAAGAGAGGGCTTGAAGGCCAATGTACAGGTTTTATTCATTTGGGAAAACCCCCGGCTCTGCCGGTGGACACTAACAGTTTGACAGTTCCAGAATAAAATGAAACCTCCAATCAAGTGGCCCGCTCAAAGTCACAAGAAAAAATGAAGCTTGATCTATGTTTGATTTCCGGCTATGACGTTAAACATATTCTGAAATGCAATTCCAGTCCATTGACGCCATGCGTCTGTTACGTGAAAACATCCCGCTTGTTCCTTCGGACAAATTCGTGCTGAGTTTGATAAAAAAACGTCCTTAACAATCGTCCTTGACGGTACACATAAAACGCCGGTACGCCGTCAACACTAAACCTTCATTTGCTTTAAGGAGGAGCCATGAAACACGTCATCACATCAACACTGGTTTTAGGCGTTCTTTTCGCAACGAGCACCCTGACCTACGCCCATGTGCCGTATGTCCACACATCGGACCGCTGGGCGGCAAACATCAATACGCCCATTGAAAAATCCGTTGCCTATTACATGACCTTTGAAACCTCACGGGATAAGGACCTGCTTTATTTTATTTTGGATGAAAAGGATCTTGACCCGGACGCTCTGGGTAATGATATCGCTGAAATCGTGACCGATGACCATGGCGTCACCGGCCGAAAATTGTATTTAGGCACCATGGTTCCGGCATGTGACGCCTATTCCGATGTGCGCCCCATGGTGGCCGTTGTGGGGCCGGCCCAGGAAAACCTTCCCAAACCTGAACGCACCGAGGGCCTGCCTTTTCGGATGTGCGGCAGCGAAGGCATGGCCCTTCTGACCAATCCCGAACAGGGTGAGGCCTGGTATGAGAGTTACACCTATAAATCATACTACGACCAGAACAACCTCGATATCGTCGTGAACAAAGCGGGCCTTTACAGAATTTACATCTGGGAGCCCAATGGCAATGTGGGCGATTATGTTGTTGAAATCGGAGAAAAAGAGGTGTGGGGCGCCGCAGAGATTATCCGAGCATCGTTCTGGATTTTTCACCTTGTCGAGGACGGTGAGATCAGCTGCCGTGAATGCAAAGAGCAGCTCGAAGCTTTGGACGGCCCCAATCCGGGCTTCACCGAGGTCATCGACAACCTGATGAACAACATGTAGCCCCTGATCCATGCCCTGTTTCACGCCCGTGATACAGGGCATTTTTTTGCCGTTCCCTTCATTCCAAGGTCTTGACCGGCCCCATAAATCCAGGCAGGTGACTTTGGGTCAAATCTTTATTTTTGACAAATCCTCCAAAAGCCCTTCAAATCGGTGCCTTAATTCCAACTCTTTTTCCATTTTCAACCGCAATCGCTTCCTTGAAATGCTGACGGAGCTGTAATCGATATGGCCGATGTATTTGCCGATGTCGGGTTGTTTGATGTTGCAGAGGCGATAAAGAAGCTCCATCAGCATCGATCGTTCAATTGAGTTTTTTCCCCGTCGGCAGATCTCATTCCGGTTCGTTCCGGTTCGCCTGCAAAAGGCTTCAATCAGGGTTTCAGGGCTGGACGATGAACGGATTTCCTTTAAATGGGGCTGTTCCCGTAATGAATATACCGGGATACTTCTTTCAAATAACTGTCGGCATCGATCAGATAGGATTTATACCGCCCCTGGTACAAATGCCCGCTCCTGTCATGACGACGATTGAAGGCGCTTGTATACGCGATATTGAAATGACGCATGAAGCTCGACAGATTCCCCGCAGGTGTCGTCACCAGAAGATGATAATGATTGGTCATGCAGACATAGCCCAGCAAGGAAACGTTATACACCTCAAGGGAATCCGACAGTTTCTCAAGGAACATCAGATAATCGTCATGGTCCCCGTAAATATCCCGCCGCTCGTTCCCCCGACCGGTGACATGATAACATGCGCCGTCATATTGAATTCTTAGTTGTCTCGCCATGGGGCTGAAATTATGAAATATTTAATGATTTTTCAAGAGTAAAGATTTGACACCGATTCGCACTTCCAGCGATGTTGTGAAATCCCGTTAAAACCGGTTGCCGATACGTATACGGACCTTTTCAAGGATATGCTGGACATTTTCGATGGCAAGGAAATAAGCAGCCATATTGATTCCGATATCTCCATTGTGCTGTATCCCATGCCGCTTTTCCCGGTGATGGTCTGCTACTGGAAACCGGAAGATGGCCTTGAGTCCGATCTTTACATTTATTTTGATGCGTCATCGGATGCCAATCTTGACATCGAATCCATCTATACCATGAGTGAAGGCCTGGCCATGATGTTCAAGAAGATTGCGATGCGGCATGGTTTCTGATTAGCGGTATGTTTGTTTTCCAACATTAAAAAGAAACGTGATGCTTTGGTTTTATTGCTTTGAACGAAGCGCTGCCTGCCGATAAGAAAGGAAACTTGGGTCTGATCAGAGAGTGAACCGTTCAGTCAAAATATTCCTGAGTGCTACGGCAACTTCGCTTTTCATAAAGGGTTTATAAAGAACGTCGGTAATGCCCGACTCTTTTATTTTATGGTCGGGTACCGTGCCGCTTAAACCGGTGCAAAGTAGAATTGGAATATTATTTCGAATAGTTGACAGTTTTTTTGCAAGCTCTAAACCTGTGATCTTGGGCATCGTATAATCAGTGATTACGATATCGAAGTCTTGGGGGGCAGCTGCTAAAACCTCAATGGCCTCTGTGCCACTGCTGATAGGCGTCACCTTGTAACCCAGTGATCGTAATATCTTGGTCCCCACACTCAACACCATGTCCTCGTCATCTATATACAGGATATGTTCGTTGTCACCTTTAGGCATCGGTTTAATAATGACCTGAGGCGCTTCCTCCTGGATATCCATTTTCGGCAAAAGAATTTCAAAAAGAGTACCAATGCCCAAACGGCTTTGCACGTTAATATGTCCCATATGGTTTTTAACGATGCCATGCACCATGGCAAGCCCCATGCCGGTTCCTTTGCCTGTTTCCTTTGTCGTATAAAAAGGTTCAAAAATTCGTTTCTGTATATCAAGCGGGATGCCTGAGCCCGTATCTTTCACACATAAACGAATATGAGGACCGGGGTTGAGTCCCGGATACCTTTCCATTTGCTCACCATCCAGGTAGACTGCTGCGAGTTCCACCGAAAGAGATCCTCCTGTTTCCTGCATCGCGTCTGCGGCATTGGAACACAGATTGAGCATCACCTGATGAATCTGGGTGGGGTCGGCAACGATCGTACCGGTGCTGTCCATAATGTTTTCGGTAATATCGATGGACTTGGGAATTGAGGCACGCAGGAATCGCAGCGATTCTTTGACCACGGTTGCCATATTGATCGGTTTTTGTAAAAGATCGGATTTGCGACTGTAGTTGAGTAATTGTTGAATAAGGTCCCTGGCCCTTAAACTGGCAATGTTGATTTGTTCCAGATGGGTCTGTGTGTTTTCGTTGACATCCGGGTTGGCGAGGATCAATTCCGTGTTGGCCATGATAATTGTAAGGATGTTGTTGAAATCGTGGGCAATGCCGCCTGCAAGGGTGCCGATGGCCTCCATTTTATGGGCCTGCTGGAGTTGCTTCTCAAGATGAATCTTTTCATCTTCGGCACGTTTGCGTTCGGTGATATCCTGAACCGTGCCAAAAATCCGGTTCACCGTGCCATTGGTCTCCCTATCTGTTGCACCAATAACCTGGATTGTACGTAAAACCGATGTATGGGTTACAATACGATATTCAAGGCAAAATGGGGTGCCTTTAAGTTGGGCTTCTTCCAGAGCAAGAGCCACCTGATCCCGATCTTCCGCGTGGACAAATTTAAGGATCGCAGCAAACGTAGGGGTAAACGAAAAGGGTGTCAGTCCAAAAATCCGAAAGACTTCTTCAGACCAGATGATGGACTCACTGCCAACCTGCCATTCCCAACTCCCCAAGTGGGCAATACGTTGCGCCTCTTTCAAGGCACTCTGGCTATTTTTCAAATCGGCATCAGCCTTCTTGCGATCCGTGATATCCTGGATAACTGCGAGCAATGCCGTCGTTCCGTTGAAGGCAAATGGGGCCACCGTCAGGTTGGCCGTAAACGTGTTCCCGTTTTTGCGGACCAGTTCGACTTCAAGGTTCTGAATCGATTTTTTATTTTTGATGCTTGTGACAATGGCATGACGTTCCAGGCTGTTTTTATAAAGCCTCACGGCATTTATGCCGCGCAACTCCTCGGCAGTATAACCAAAGAGCTTCTCGTAGGCATCATTGAAAGCGAGGATCATGCCGTCCTCGCGGCTGACTCCAATTCCCACGGGTATGCTTTCGTACAACGTGCGCAGACGATTTTCGTTTTCCTTGATAGAGGCATTGGCCCTGGCCAGTTCATTCGTTTTTATTTCCAGTTCTTCATTGAGGGTAATCAACTCTTCATTGGCCGCCTGCATCTCTTCATTGGATGTTTCCAGTTCTTCGTTTGTTGATTGCAGTTCTTCATTGGTGGATTGCAACTCCTCATTAAGGGAAAGCAAGTCCTGATTTGTATTTTCAAGTTCTTCGATGGTGGTCTGCAGGTATTCTTTGGTTGCGGTCAATTCCTGATCAAGTTCGGCAATGCGCAATTCCTGGTCGGAAACGCTTTCTACCACAACCGGTTTTATAACGGATTTGAATACTTCCGGAATGCGTTCGAAAACAACCATGATCAACCGCTCTTCACCTGCTATGGCGGGAACCGGAGAGGCGGTTAAGCGTACAAGACGCCCCCCATTGGTATCAGGCATGGCAATGGGGTTGCTGTGAACAACCTTGTTTTCCCTGAGGGACTTGTTGATAATGATGCGCAGATCGATGCCAAGGTTGCCCTTGGCCAGGGACAGGATGTTTAAGTCAGCGGTTCCTGGTGAGAAACCCAGAAAAGGGCTTACATCTCCATGCACATAGATGATGTCCATGTGGTCATTAACCAGAACGCTGCTGTGTCCATAGAGTTTAAGCAAGAGATTTTCAAGCGTCTCTTTGGCGGAAAAATCGGATTTTCGTTCCATCCCCATTGCGTCGGTTTTAGCGTATCCGATTGTTCTGCGATTTTGAACATGTATGGGTGGACGCCTATACACGCTACGTCTTTGAAAAATTTTCTGGCGGGTATCCACCGGGACGAACAAATCCGATATTTGGCTGCCTGATTCCGATTTCCCCAGAAAGAGATAACCATTGGCGTTCAGCGCGTAATGAAAAATGGACATGACCCGTTTTTGCAAGTGGGTGTTGAAATAGATCAGGACATTACGGCAACTGATGAGATCAATCCGGGAAAAGGGCGGGTCTTTGAGCAGGTCATGATGAGAAAAGATAATCATGTTGCGGATGGCTTCGGACAATTGAAACAGTCCGTTGTTTTGGACAATGTACTGTTTTAAAAGGGTATCATTGATTCCTGCCAAGGCGGCTTTTGGATAAATTCCTTTGCGAGCCATGGCCACGGCCGAAGGGTCCACGTCGGTGGCAAAAATTTGGATCTTGAATTTGCCTATTTGATCACCCAGGACTCTGGCTAATGTAATTGCAATGGAATAGACCTCTTCCCCTGTGGCACAACCGGGAACCCAGATTCGAATGGTTTTATCGGAGTCCTGGCGGTGTTCAATGATACTTTGAAACACTTTTTCAAGGGAACCGAAGGCATCCGGATCTCTGAAAAAGCTGGTTACAGATATCAATAAGTCTTTGAATAGAAGGTTTATTTCATCATCAGAAGAATTGAGGTGATCGGCATAGATTTTAAGGTCCACCATTTTATTCAGCGACATGCGCCGACCTATGCGCCGGTTGATGGTGGTGAGTTTGTAATCGGAAAAATCGCAGCCCGTTCTTTCGTAAAGCAATCCCAGAATACGGTCGATCTCATCAGATGACGTTTCCAAGTCAACCTCCGTGATCAATTGAAGACCGTTTTTGGAGATTTCCGAGAGTTCAGTTTCGATTTGCTGGGGTTCTAGAACAAGATCGACACATCCCGTTGCCAGGGCGGTTCGTGGCATGTCCTGGAATTTGGCGCTTTGCGGTGTCTGCGCAATGATAATACCACCGACAGACTTTAACTCGCGAATCCCGCAGGCACCATCAGAGCCATTTCCGGAGAGGATGATACCAATCCCCCTGAATTGTTTGGCTTTGGAAAGCGATATCATAAAAAGATCTATGGAAGGTGCCGTTGCCTGTTGGTCTGGAATAGCCTGCAACCTGAAAATATCATGATCGATACTGACATTTTTGTTGGCAGGGGGGATATAGATGCGATCCGGTTGGATCGTTTCACCCTCTTCGATGATGGTTACAGGACAGTTCGAACTTTCTTCCAGAATTGTCATCAGCAGGTGGTAATGATCGGGGTCATGGTGCTGCAGGATCACTGCGGCCAGGTTGTTTCCTGGAAGAATACCGGGCAAAATTTCCCGCAAGGCTTCAATCCCACCTGCAGATGAGCCAATGGCAACCAGGGTTGTTTCAAAGGAATCTGAATCATGGGAATGATTGGGTGATATCATAGAGAAACCTTTTGGTGACGCGTTATCATTTTTTGTGGAAGGGTTGGCTCCATGAATCATCCGTTATTTGACGTGGAGACTGAATTGTTTTTTTGTTTCCAGCCAACCTGCTAATTATATAGATTGTTTTTTTGTGACAGTGCGTTTTTTGATGAAAAATTATAAAGCCAAGAGGGGCGTATGTCAATTAAAAATCAGTATATTATGGTCGATGGCTTATAAGCGGTCAATATATGTTGGGATTTGTGTTTGCCTTACATAAAATATCATTCCCTGTCATTTATGACACAGCAACCTGTTAATCTGAAAAACAACGGATGCCGGAGTCATTCCCATACATGTAAAAAGCGACCAGGTAGGCCCTGGTCGCCGTGTCATCGTCCGGCACGACCGTAACGAAGATGTGGACGGGGCAGTGCGGGTTCATTCGTGTCAACGTCATAGTCCATGACGGCTACATGTCACCAAGAAGATCCAGTAAAAGCAAGGTTGTTTTCTCAACGATTTTTCTGAACAATTTGGGGTCACAATTTGGGGTCATCACAATTTGGGGTCATCAACAATTTGGGGTCACATCTTTAATCTTGACAAATTAGCACAATAGAAACCGAATGCATTGATAATAAAAGCCCATTTGTTGGGTTTCGTGCCTCAACCCAACCTACGCCAGGCGGTCGTTTTTGCGGGGCGGTGGTGTGATTTGGAATCATCTGCGTTCATCTGCGTCATCTGTGGATCATTTGTCCGTGGCTTTCTCCGTGCTCTCCGTGTCTCCGTGGTGAATTATTTTTGCGGAAGTTATTAAATTTTATGAGGATGACGGGCATTTGGTGGGTGAAACCCACCCTACGATGGGCGGTCGCCGGAACAGCACCGTGGCGGGTTCGGGCAACATACAAATCTGCTGGTTCAGGTTCAAATCAAGGGCAATCGCATGAGTGACTTAGGGTCAGTGACTTAGGGTCAAATCTTTATTCTTGACAAATCCTCCAAAAGCCCTTCAAATCGGTGCCTTAATCCAAATCTTTTTCCATTTCGACCGCAATCGCTTCCTTGAAATGCTGACGGAGCTGTAATCGATATGGCCGAGGTATTTGCCGATGTCGGGTTGTTTGATGTTGCAGAGGCGATAAAGAAGCTCCAACAGCATCGATCGTTCAATTGAGTTTTTTCCCCGTCGGCAGATCTCATCCCGGTTCGTTCCGGTTCGCGTGCAAAAGGCTTCAATCAGGGTTTCAGGGCTGAACGATGAACGGATTTCCTTTAAATGGGGCTGTTCCCGTCCGGAGGCCTTTGCCAGTGTCGTCAGATAGTTTTCTTTGATGCGACGGATAAAGTCATCGGAACCGATAATTCCATTGCCCTTACCAATATCAAGGGGGCTGGATTCGCCTTTGTTCAGACCACGAAAGACAAACTGCCGGTATGCCGCCCTCCCCTCTTTCGTATCCCCTCCGAAATAGTCGAGCACCGTCTGGTAATGCACAAAATCATGTCGCTTTTTCGTATTCGTGTATCCAGAGAAACTGCTGTAACTGAATTGATTCAGCATCCTGATTCGCTGATCCGTTTCCATGCCGGAGAGGGCTTTGATTCTGACCGGGTTCAAATGAATATACCGGGATACTTCTTTCAAATAACTGTCGGCATCGATCAGATAGGATTTATACCGCCCCTGGTACAAATGCCCGCTCCTGTTATGACGACGATTGAAAGCGCTTGTATACCCGATGCGGCTGGCAATCCCGGAGACGTAAAACCTGTAGGAGAAGGTGTATCTGAATTACGTATTGACTATGGCCCTTGTTATCGAGTCTACTTTAAAAAGATCGGTCAGGGTGTTGTTATTCTTTTAGCAGGCGGCGACAAACATAGTCAGAGCAAGGATATCAAAACCGCTTTGCGACTTGCAGACAATATGTAGGTGAAAATCATGACAAAAACGAAAACAAGTAAATATGACGTCGCTGAACATCTCCGCACACCTGAAGAAATGGCGGAATATCTTGAAGCTTCTATGGAAGAAGCACATGGAGATGCCGCATTTATTGCAAAAGCACTGGGTGATATTGCCAGAGCAAAAGGCATGACTCAAGTTGCCCGTGATGCGGGCCTGTCTCGAGAAAGCCTATATAAGGCTCTTTCTGGGGAACGTGCGCCAGGATTTGATACAATCCTCAAAATTATCGGCGCATTAGGATTAAATCTGCATGCTGAAGCAACGCATACACCCCCTTGAAAGCCCACAGCGGCGCGTCAGCAGGCCACAATCTCTTTGATCATAAACTCGTTGCCGCTGATCATTTCCGGTTTTTTGCTGTGACAAAAGGGGCAGACACCCTTGTTTTCAAGGACGTCAAAGACCTTGCCGCACGTCCGGCATCGTGCATTGGCGGGAAGGACCTCGATCTTAAGCCGTGTTTCTTTGAGCAGGGTGTCCTTGACCGCCATGGGATAAATCTCCTCCACATAACGCGGAATCACCTGGGACAACGCGCCGATTTGAAGAACCAGGGTCTCGATTTTTGTCAGGCCGTTTTCTTGTGCAAAGACCTCAACGGTTTTCACAACCTTGATCACAACACCGAGTTCATGCAACGGGTTTACCTCGTAAAATGGTTGTCTGGTCGCCTCCAGCGGCCCTGCAAGGTTGCGTCCCTGCCCATTTGTCCAGCTTTTTAAAAGCTGCCCCCCCGGGAGGGCCGCCGGAGGCTCCCGTTCCCTTAAGAATTATTCCATTTTTTCACTTCAGTACGAAGCCAGTCCGCCCATTGCTCAATTCCTTCCCCGGTTTTGGCGGAGATGGGGATCACCCGGATGTTGGGGTTGAGTTTGGCGACCCGTTCCCTGACCGCTTCCAGGTCAAAATCAAAGAAACCCATGGCATCGATTTTATTGATCAGAAGCACATCGACGATGGAGAACATCAGGGGGTACTTGAGGGGCTTGTCATCCCCTTCGGGCACACTCAGGATCATGGCGTTTTTTGACGCCCCGGTATCGAACTCCGCAGGGCAGACCAGGTTTCCCACATTTTCAAGAATGGCAAGGTCTATGCCTTTCGTATCAAGGCCTTCGAGCCCCTGCCGGGTCATTTCCGCATCCAGGTGGCACATGCCTCCGGTGTGGAGCTGAATCACTTTGGCGCCGGTTTTGGAGATGGTTTTGGCATCCACATCCGAATCGATGTCCGCCTCCATGATACCGATGGACATCTCATCTTTCAGGGCTTCAATGGTCCGGACCAGGGTGGTTGTCTTGCCCGAACCGGGTGACGACATCAGGTTCAGAAGAAACGTCTTCTGTTGTTTCAGTTCTTCCCGGAGAAGTTCGGCCCGCCGGTCGTTGTTTTCAAAAACACTCTCTTTGATTTCGATAATTTTGTAGTTATCCATGGGTTCGGCTCCCTTTTTCTTATCCCAGCAGGGAAAATGCTTTTTTAAGTGTCTTCCACGGTTTGGCCAGGGCGATCCTGACTTTTCGTTTCACCACATGCCTGACGATGGTTTTTTTCAGGTCATGTAATTCCACACCCGGCTCGTCATAAACCCGGACAAGTCCGATGGCGTCGAATTTACACCGGGTGGTACACACACCGCAGCCGATACACATGGACGTGTCCACCACCGTGGCGCCGCAGCCGAGGCAGCGTTCGGTCTCTTTTTGAACCTGCTCTTCGGTAAAAAAGCCCCGCAAATCCTTAAAGGTTGTTTTGGCCTTGCCGCCCTCCACGTGGGCTGTTTTTTCACGGGGGACGCGGTCGTATCCCCTGAGGTTGAGTTTGTTTTTATCGAATGAAACATAGTCCCTTCGGGTTCGGCCGAGAACAAGGCTTTGGCCGGGATGCACATACCGGTGAATGGAGATGGCTCCCTCCTTTCCCATGGCAATGGCGTCAATGGCAAAGCTGGGTCCGGTCAGGGCATCGCCGCCGACAAAGACGTCGGGTTCACCGGTCTGGAATGTCAGCTCATCCGCTTTGACGGTCTGGTTGGGATTGAGTTCAATTTTGCTGCCCGCGATGAGGTTGCCCCAGTCCATGGACTGGCCCACGGAAACAAGGACGTGATCTGCGTGAACCACCATGGTTTCGTTTTCATCGTAAATCGGACTGAACCGGCCGTTTTCATCATAGACGGAAACGCACTTTCTGAATTCAACCCCTTTGACCCGTCCGTTTTCGGCGATGATGCGCTTGGGTCCCCAGGAATTGGTGATAACGATGCCTTCTTCCGTTGCTTCATTGATCTCTTCATCAAGGGCCGGCATCTCACTGCGGCTTTCAAGGCAGTACATGGCAACGGACGATGCGCCCACCCGTGTGGCGGTCCGGGCAACGTCAATGGCCACATTGCCTCCGCCGAGAACCAGGGTCTTACCGTCGAGTGTGATCTCTTCCCCGAGATTCACCTTTCTAAGGAAGTCCACCCCGGTCATGACACCGTCCGTATCCTCGCCGTCAATGCCGAGATTCCGACCGGACTGGGCGCCGATGGCCAGATAGAAGGCCTCAAAACCGTCTTTCCGGAGATCGGAAAGGGTGACGTCTTTGCCCACATCAATGCCGGTTTTAAATTCAACCCCCATTTCTTTCAGGATATCGATCTCGGCATACACCACCTCTTTTTCCAGGCGGTAGGATGGAATTCCAAGGGTCAGCATGCCGCCCAGAGCTTTTTCCCGCTCAAAAACCGTCACCTTGTAACCGTCCACGGCCAGATAATAGGCGCAGGAAAGTCCGGCCGGACCGGCTCCGACAATGGCGATTTTTTTGCCGTAATCGTTTTTCTTTTTTGGAATGAAACGGGTTTCGGCGTCCAGGTCTTTCTGGGCAATGAATTTCTTGATGTCATCGATGGCGATGGGATCGTCCAGGTCGCCCCGGGTACAGGCGGATTCACATTTGCGGGGACAGATCCGGCCGCACACGGCCGGGAACGGATTTTCGTTCTTGATCAGTTCGAGAGCTTCCGTGTAGCGGCCCTGGGACGCCAGCTTCAGGTACCCCTGGATACCGATGTGGGCGGGGCATTCCGCCTTGCAGGGGCTGGTGCCGGACGCGTCAACCACGGCGCGGTTGGTGCGGTAATCCACATTCCAGTGCTCTTTCGTCCATTCGGTATTGTGCGGAAGATCCCGTTTCTTCGGTTTCAGGGCGCCGCCGCACACCTTCTGGCCCAGAGTCAACGCGTTGGTGGGACAGGTTTCAACACATTCACCGCAAGCCACGCATTTATCAACATCCACGCGTGCCTGATAGTTGGACGCGCTGAAATCGGTATTGCGGTACATGGCAGCGTTCCGCACCGCAAAACACCCGCATCCGCAACAGTTGCAAATGGCGTGTGTATGGCCGGGGCCTTCAACGTTGGGTATGCTGTGCATGAGACCGTTGTCTTCGGCTCTCCGGATGATCTCAAAGGCTTCGTCCTTGGTGATTTGGCGGCCTTTTCCCGACCGAATGTAATATTCGGCCGCATAATTCAGCTGGATGCACATATCCTCTTTCAGGTGTCCGCAGCCTTCTCCCATGACTTCGCGGGCCGTCCTGCAGGAGCAGTCTGAAACGGAAATCCAGGTCGCCGAGTTGATGTATCCCGAGATCTCTTCGTAAGAGGCTTTTCGACTCCCCCCGTCAAGGGCTCTTTCAATGGGAATGGTCCGCATGGTGCCGGTCCCCACGGGAAAATTTCCGTTGACGAGGGGGGCCATCTTCTTACCGTAGGCATCGAAGGCATAACCGATCTGCGGATATTTTTTATAGTTTTCCCTGTTGTTGACCACCATCTCCATATGGCCGGGGACCCACAGTTCCAGCCAGTACTTGTTGACCCCGTCTTCTTCATTGTACATGGCCGCCCCTGCATCGCCGCATTGCAGCAGAAGCTGTTCGGTCTCTTTAACGGATCTTCCGAGCATGGGGGCCACCTCTTCGGCACTCCGGGGGGTGCGGAATTTCAGGCACAAAGCCGCATCCGCCATGTCATCGGTCACAACACATTCAAGCAGCTTGTATTCCGGGTCATCCGGTGTGATTTCATTCGCCGCCCCTCGCCTCACCTTGCTGATTTTGTTACATAAATCAATGACTTTTTCTTTGACTTCCGGCATCTTGACCCGCTCCTTATGACGACCATTATAATCCGCGCGATTTAGCTTGCAAATAACAAGCTAATTCATTACAAAAACACCTTGCTTTTTGCAAGTTAATTTTATGGTCTTTTTTGATTTAAAATGTCAGGATAGTTCTGATACAGACGGAACACTCTTTTGGACGGCTTCGTAAAAAGTCCGATCTCTGCGCTTTCGCTTCATCCCTCGTCACTGCGGCGTACCTTAAGTACGCCTCATTCCTCGGGATTCGCAAGCCTTGACCTCGAACCTTTTCCGAAGCCGTCTGAAACGTGGCTTTTTACGAGACCATCTTTGTTCAGCGAGGGATACCAGATGAAAAAATTAAACAAACCCGCAGATCCACGAGTCTGCTCCGTGGGTCGTTCAATGGAAATACTCGGAGACCGCTGGATTATTTTCATCATCCGGGAAGCGTTTTTCGGTGTCAAATATTATGACGTGTTTCTTTCCAATCTGGGCATCGCCACCAACGTATTGACAGACCGTCTTAAATGGCTGGTCGAGAACGACATCTTTGAAACGCAGAAAGATAAAAAAGATGCCCGCCGGAAAAAGTACCTGCTCACTGAAAAAGGCCGGGATCTGTTGCCCGTCATTCTTGCCTTTATCAAGTGGGGAGACCGGTGGCTGGCCGATGAGTCAGGTCCGCCGCTTATCCTGAAGCACACCCCATGCGGGCATATCCTGACGCCGGTCATGTGTTGCGAACACTGCCGGGAAACCGTTGAACTGAATGAGGTTACCGCTGAAGAGGTCTGGCGGAAGAATCAAACGTAAGGGCCTCGAAAATATCCTCCCTGACCGTTTCCAAAAAAGCTGGCTGGTTCAGGTTCAAATCACGGGCAATCGCATGTGTGATCTCTTTCCTGCGGAACGGATTCATGCCCATTCACGTTTACGGTCACGATGGTAGCCGTCGTCAGATGGTTCAACCGGCGTGGGACAAAACGGTCGAACCGGTCTCGGCCTGCCGTGCACGTGAACGAATGTTACATGCGATTGCCCTGCCCCACCCACTCCAAACCGTTGCCCTTCGTATATAATCATGGTATACACCTCCCATGGTCAAGCCCAATAAAACAATATCAACCTGCACCGGTTTTGAGTGGGAGCAAGGAAACGATACAAAGAACCGGGATAGGCACGACGTAACATCTTGGGAGTGTGAACAAATCTTCTTTAACAAACCGCTTATCTTGAAGCGAGACAAAGAACACGCCATTGGTGAAAATCGTTTTTACGTGCTTGGCCGAACAGATATGGATCGTTTCCTTTTTGCCGTCTTTACCATTCGAAATGATAAAATCAGTGTCATTTCCGCACGTGACATGACCGCTTCGGAAATGGAAAGGTATCTGAGATGAAAAAGAAACTACCAACATTCAATAGCGAGGATGAAGAACGAACCTTTTGGGAAAAAAACGATTCATCAGACTATATGGACTGGTCGGATGCCGAGGATGTGATTTTTTCAAATTTAAAACCGTCAACGCGCAAAATCTCCATCAGGTTGCCTGAATCGATGATTGAAGATTTAAAATTATTAGCCAACAAAAAGGATGTTCCCTATCAGTCGCTGTTAAAGATTTTTTTATCGGAGCGGATTAACTCTGAACTGCATCAATAATATGACGGCTTCGTAAAATGTCCGATCTCTGCGTTACGCGTCAGCCCTCGTCACTGCGGCGTACCCTTTAGTACGCCTCATTCCTCGGGCCTCGCAAGCCTTGATCTCGAACATTTTACGAAGCCGTCTGAAATTCTACTTTTTACGAGATCGTCATTGATATTTATGGATAAACTCGAAACCGATGCCAAACTTGTCCTGAACCAGCTTCGGGAACTGTCCTCCATTCTTGCGGAGCCGGGGTACTCTGCTGATCCTACGCGCTGTTTTGACAAGCCCCTTGAGATCATGCAAAAGGCCATGTCCTTTGATGTGAGCGTGCTTTACGAGATCACCAATGCGGTGGACGATGCCCTGATGCTGAAAACCGTTAAGGTCTCCGATCCCAAGGGGTTCCGGCCGGATCTGTTCGAAGGCCTGATGCTGGAACTCTCCCTTTCCCATCCCGATCCCCGGTTTGTCAACGAGGTCAAGGCGTTTCAAAACCGGGCCGTGTCTTCCATCAACGTGCCCGGATGCGGGTGCGATATCATGGGCTTTATCTATCTTCCCGAAGCCTTTGGCGGCGGATACCTGTTCGGCGGCGATTTTACGGGGAAAGAGGCCGGGGTCAAGGACTATGAAGCCAGTGTCTGCGAGATCATGTGTCATTACCTGTCCACCATACTGATCAAGGGGCAGCTTGAGGAACTTGCGGTCAACGATAATCTGACAGGACTTTTCAACGCACGAAAGATCCGGGAGGAACTGGACCGGGTCTGCGGCAGGTATACACGAAAGACAAAAACCCATGCGGTGATTGCCCTGTGCGACATCGACCACTTCAAGAAGGTGAACGACACCTTCGGTCACCTCCAGGGCGACCGGGTACTCAAGGAGGTGGGGCATCTTCTCAAATCCTCCCTGCGCAGTAATTTTGACGTCGCAGGCCGTTACGGCGGCGAGGAGTTTCTGATCATTTTCGATGAGACCGATATCGACACCGCCGTTGATGTCGTTGAAAGGATCCGTGAAAAAATCGCCGGAACACACTTCACGCGCATTGACGAATCGGGAAAACCCGATCCTGACAAGCACCTTGCGATTACGGTGTCCTTTGGGCTTGCCGAGCATCGCCCCGACGAGGACAAGGACCGGGACCGCTGGATCAGCGAGGCGGATCAGGCCCTTTACCGGGCCAAGGAAGCGGGCCGGAACCGGACCGTTCGTCACCGCAGCTGACCCTACAATATTCCTCTGATGATAAAAACAGCATACCCGGCGGTGAGCGCGCCCCCGACAATCCGGGGGATGCGGCCCGCCAGGATGGTGAGCAGCAGATGGGTAAGACCTGCCCCGAGAATGGTCAGAATGCCCGCGTCAAAGCTCCGGGGCAGATCGATGGGGGTAAAAAGGGCATAAAGTCCGATGCACAGGGGAATGCAGATATGGCAGTCCCCGATCTGGGAGGAGTAGGCCACGTCTGCGCGGCCCCGCGCCGAATAGTAAAAGGCTAAAAGGGCGTTGGGAACCACCATGAGAAGACCCGAGAGCAGGCCCAGATTTTTTAAGGACAAAACCCCTTTTCCGTAAAGGGTGACCCAGGAGACCAGTTCCTCGATGCTGTAAAAACAGGCCCAGGCCCCAAGACCGGCCAGAAAAAAGTCAAAGAGAATGGAATACCGGAAGGGCTGTTTCTTCCGGACGTTGTGCTTCATCACCTCAATAACGTGGATCACCTGCCAGAATAAAAACAGACCGCAGAGCATGAGCCCGTCCGAGACGTCCAGGCGGCCGTCCCGCGCCAGGGTCCACACCGCTCCTGTAAAAAAGATCAGGGCGATCAGGGTCAGGATCAGGGAAAACCAGCTGATCCGGCCCTCCAGACCCTTGGATTTTCGGTGAAGCCCCATCCCCCAGATCATGGCGGGAATTCCCAGAACCAGGGTCAGGTTGGTCGCGTTGTTGACAATGCAGTTCTCCAGCACCAGACGGCCGTCCCCGCCGCTTCGTCCCATCACAAAGGCAAAGGCCAGGTTGGCGAATCCCGAGCAGTAGGGCATCACCAGCGTGCCCATCATGGTGCCTTCAAATCCTTTTTTCTCCACGGCATTCAGCCGCCAGATCATCAGCATGGACGCCAGCAGAAACAGCACCGTCATCTGCACAGGGCCGCCATCCGTAACCACCTGCCAGACCCTTGGTCCTTCCAGGGTGTGGACGATCCGGCCTGTCAGGTCGAGTCCGCGTTGTATGATTTGAGGCGTATCCATAGCAAGGATCCCTTTACCATGGATAGGAGGCGGACTGCAAAGACAGGTTTCAATAATGGTATCTGAGTTGAGCCATTTCAAGGGCATCTTCAGATACTTTGTAAATGAATCTGTGCTCATCGGTGATTCGCCTTGACCAGTAACCGGAAAGCGCGTGTTTCAAAGGCTCAGGCTTACCAATGCCCTCAAATGGATTCCGCGTTGTATCTTTTATAAGCGTATTGATTCGATGTAAAATTTTTTTGTCGGTTTTTTGCCAGAAAATATAATCATCCCATGCATTGTCTGAAAAGATGAGCCTCACTCGATAAGCTCCTTTTCATGTCCTTTGCCATGTTCAAGCTGGGCGATTGACTCCAGTAACCGTTTGGCGTTCTTCGGAGATCTTAATAAATAGGCTGTCTCTTCAAGCGCCTCATAGTCTTCAAGTGACATAATAACCGTGCGACATGCCCCCCGGCATGTCCGGCGTTTCTCTGTTTCTCTGTGCCTCAGTGAGAGACCCCCGACCGGCTTCCCCGAAGGGGAGCCGGTCTTTTTGATTTCTCACGGAGACACAAAGTCACAGAGATAACAAGACCATGCACGTGAACGAATGTTCATGCGATTGCCCTGATCGGATGACACGTTAGGGTTGAACGTTCCGGGCCAATCGTGGTACCTGTGTTGTGCAATGACAATGGCTCTTCAAACCATTACATAGTGATCTCTCAACACAATGGAGCAACCCATGATGAACGGTCTTATCCGGCGATGTGCTTTCCTTGTCCTTTCAGTGTGTCTCATGGCGGCGGCCTTCGGCTGTTCCGGCATGGTTTACCGCTATCTCGATTCCCGCTATGCCGGCACGCTCGAACCGGCCGAGGGCGAACACCGTCTTGCGGGCCTTGAAAAACCGGTCCGCGTGAGTCGGGACAATCTGGGGATTCCCCATATCCAGGCGGAAACCGTGGAAGACCTGGTGTTTGCGAGCGGGTATATCTCGGCCATGGACCGGCTGGCCCAGATGATCGAGTTCCGGCTGGCGGCCCAGGGACGCCTTGCCGAAATGAGCGGGAAAAGCGGGCTTGAACTGGATTACTTTCTGCGCGCCCTGGATATCAAAAAAGGGGCCCTTCTCATGCTCGATGCCTCATCGCCCGAACTCAAACGACTTCTCCAGATCTATTGCGACGGCGTGAACGCCTACATGGACGAGCAAAAGCGCCTGCCCATCAACATCGATATCAGCGGTTACACACCCGAAGCATGGAAGCCCGTCGATTCGGCGTCGGTCTTTGTGTTTTTGACCCTGGGCCTCGCCCAGAACCTTCACGAGGAAATCGACATCCTGAACATGCTCTCCAAGGTCGGTGCGGAGAACATGGCCTGGCTGATTCCGGTTTATCCGGACGAGCCCCTGCCCTTTGCGGAGATGAACAAGCTCAAAGAGATCGATCTGTCGGGCAGCGCGGACGATCTGAAAAAACTCTTTGCCGTCGGCAGCAGGGCGGCGGATCTTGCGTTTCTTCACACGGCGGCCTCCAACAACTGGGTCGTGTCGGGGAAACGAACTCCGGGCGGCGCAAGCCTTCTGGCCAACGACACCCACCTGCCCCTTTCCATGCCGTCCATCTGGAACATGACCAGCCTGGCCTGTCCCGGATATCGGGGCGCGGGCATCGCCCTGGCCGGGCTTCCCGGAATCGTCGCCGGATTCAACGGCCACGTCGCCTGGGGCATGACCATGGTCATGGCCGACAATCAGGACCTTTTTATTGAAAAACTGAAAACCGAAGACGGAGCGCTCCACTACCTGTACCAGGGCCAATGGAAAAAGGCCGCCGAACGGGAGGAAATCTTCAAGATCAAAGGGGAAAAACCGGTGACGCGGATCATCTACGAAACGGTGCACGGTCCCCTCTTGAACGGTCTTCTTGAAAATGCGCCCTTAAATGCCATCGCGCCGCAGCCGGCCCGATTCCCCTTCGGCTTTGCCCTGAGCTGGGCCGCCTTCGAACCCGACGCCACCATGGACGCCTTTTTCGGCATCGCCCGGGCCGAAAACCTGGACCAGGCCGTGGCTACCATGAAAAACATCACGGGCATTCCCCTCAACATGGTGGCGGCCGACAAAGACAACATTGCATGGCTGGTCACCGGCCGCTACCCGCTCCGAAAAAACGGCACGGGACTTTTCCCCTCCCCCGGATGGACCGGAGACTATGACTGGACCGGCTTTCTCGATACGGAACGTTTCCCCCGGGAAATCAACCCTGAACGGGGCTATTGCCAGAGCGCCAACCACCGGACGGTTCCGGCCGATTATCCCCACCGGCTGTCCTCGTCCTGGTATTATCCGGAACGCTCGGAGCGCATCGCTCAGATGATCGAAACAGAATCCGTCTACACCCTGAAAACCGCCCAAACCATGCAAACCGACACCGTGAGTCTTTCTGCGGAAAAATTCAAGAGGACCCTGTTTGATCTGGACACCCTTGCCGCCGTCAACGGGTTTATCGACGCCCTTTCCGAAACCCGGCGGGCCAACGCCCGCGAAGGCCTTGCGCTGCTCCGGCAGTTCGACGGCAACATGACCGCGGATTCAAAGGCGGCCGCCTTTTTCGCCGTTTTTTCTTCGGAACTTCTGAAAAACATCTTTCTCGATGAACTGGGGCCTGAGGGCAGCGACTCCTGGAATGCGTTTCTGGACACCCACCTTCTGTCTTATTCCGCCCTTCCCGATCACATGACCGAGAGATGCCGAAAAAGCCCCTTCTGGGACAAAATCCAAACGGAAAAAACGGAGACGCGCGAAGAAATCCTTGCCCTGTCCCTGGCCGATGCCGTTTCCTTTCTTGAAGAAGAACTGGGCAACAACCGGGACACCTGGACCTGGGGACGGCTTCATACCTATCGCTGGGACATCGAGGCCTCCAAAATGGCGGATCATTTGGGTTTCATCGAACGCAGCGGCATGAAATTTTTGAGCGATTATTTCAACCGGGGCCCCTTCCCCGCTCCCGGCGATCACAATACCTTAAACGTTTCGGCGTATCATCCGGGCAAGGACTTCGACACCTGGCTGATCCCTGCCATGCGGATCATCGTCGATTTCAGCCGCGAGGAACCCATGATCGGCATCAACAGCAGCGGACAGTCCGGCAACCCGGCGAGCCCCCATTACGACGACGGCATCCACGAATTTTTGGACGGCCGTTACCAGCCCTTTCCCCTTCAGGAGGCCAACGTGTCGAAACACTACACGCGGACCCTGACACTGCTGCCGGTTGAATGACGGACACACATGATGCAAAAACACGCTCAGATTTCGATAAAGGGTTCGGCATTCGTGGCGCTGGCGGCGCTGTGCTGGGGGGTCTCGGGCGGCATCGCCGGCATCCTTTTGGCCGACGGCTGGGATGCGTTCACGGTGTCGTTTGTAAGAGGGGCGATCGGACTGATGGTTCTGCTTGTCTGGCTTTTCCTGAGCCGGAGAACGGGCGGATTGAAAAACCCCCGGTTATGGTTCTGGTCGGCGGTGGCCGGTCTCGGCGTGGCCGGTAATTTCTCTTTTTATTTCCTGAGCATCAGGGAGGGCGGCGTTGCCGTTGCAGCCACACTGATGTACTGCGCCCCGGTGTTCGTTTACATGGTATCCTTCGGACTCAAGCTCGAGCGCCCCACCCCGCTCAAGTGGGCGGCCATCGGTGTGGTGATTCTCGGGATTGTTTTACTGACAGGGCTGTACGATGCGGGCGCGAGGAGTGTCACGCCTGTCGGCATGGGTACGGGTCTACTTGCGGGCCTGTCTTACGGGATCTTCATTTTCGGATTCTCCTATGCGGCGCGGTACGGCAGCCCCCAGGAAATTCTCGTGATCGCGTTCACGGTCTTCGTTTTCCTCCTCATCTGGCCCAGTGATGCCGGCCAAATCGTTGCCGCCGTGACCACGACGGCCTGGCCGCTGTTTCTGATACTGGGCGTTTTGGGTGCGGGGGTGTCGTTCTTTTTTTATATCGTCGGCCTGAGGCATACCGCGCCGACCACGGCGTCCATTGTGGCCATGATCGAACCCGTCACGGCGTCCTTGTTCGGCGTCGTTATGTTGAATGAAACCCTGACGGGCCTGCAGATCGTCGGCATGGGGCTGATTCTGGTGACCGTCACCGCACTCAGTGTCGCGTCGACGGCTCACCCGTGACACCGTGACACGCGGTTTTTTTGAAACGATGAAACAAAAACCCTGACCCATCAAAAAGGAAAGATCCACACCAGCCGGTCGGGATTTCAAACGGGGTGCAACATGAAAAAAAGCCTTGGTATGATCCTTGTGATACTCATTCTAATCGGCGGCGGGTTTGTGGTCGATGCCGCTGAAATGACGGCATCTTCCGAGACGTGCCCGGGTTCGCCGCCTCCCGGGGCCATATCCGGCTCACCATTCGATTATGAATCAGGCAACGGCTATGTCGATGCCTATGACCACGGAAACAGAATGATAGTCACTCTGTCTGACTGCACTCAAGGGTCATTTTTCAGCGGCGATAAGGTTCCGGCACGCCTGACCGTCCTCACGCCCGGGGTATACTGGGCATGGACGAACGGCCTTGACGCAGATGACGTCGACAATGCCGGAAATTACTATAGTGAGGCAAACGGCAGCGATGCAATTCAAACGGAGCTGAAGGATTATGTGCCCGGCGGCGAGGATTGTGCTGCGTCTTTCCCGGCAGACGGGTCCGGTCGGGTCGTCAACGATGTCGTATACACCTATACGCTCGAAGACGGTACGATAATCAGAACGACAGTGGATGCAAGCGGCATGCTTGCGGGAATGTCCGACGAGATTTCGAATGACGGAACGGTGATCGGCAACTGGTGCGGAGAAGCCCAATGCCCCTCCTATGAATTCCAGACCAGCAGTACCGGTCCCACCGTTTTACCCATGGAAAGAATCGTTCGAATTCAGGCGTCCAACATCAGAACGATCACGGATTCAGACATTAACGCAAACCGTCAAAAGTTTTATATCAATCTGCCCTCACTGGTCTATGACGAAAGCGTTTTCGTGCCTGGAACGGAAGTGACCGTTCTGATTGAATACGGCAGGGTTCCCGCCTGCCAAACGTGTTTCGCCTGTGAATCTGAACGCACCATTGTGTCACAGGATACCGACAATGACGGAACAGCTGACGATAACGACGGCTGCCCGAACGATGCCGGAAAGACGGCACCGGGAGTATGCGGCTGCGGCACGCCGGATACCGACTCCGATGGCGACGGAACACCGGACTGCAACGAAGGCGGAAGCAGCGGAGGATGCTTTCTTGAGGCCACCGGGACGAGAGAGGTCATGCAAAAAGGCACGAAAGAAAACTGACGGGTTCATCAAACGCGACTTTGTACGAAACCATTCTCCCTGCCCGGAATCCGGACCGAAGGGAAGAGCTCCGGGTGGGTGTGGGGAATGAATTTGGCGCCGCTGAAGCGATTCATGAAGCCCTGATCCACGTTGAGTTCGATATAGGTGACGGCGTCCCGGATGGTATCCACCCGAGCGAGGGCGTCGGGCGACTCGAGGATCATGGAGGCACCGCCCAGGGAGCTGTTGCCCAGAGTCCTATAGGTGGACAGGGGCAGGTCGGGAATCATGCCGATGGTGATGGCCGAACGGGGGTTGATGAACGAGCCGAAGGTACCGGCCACATAAAAGACCGCCAGGTCATTCAGGGTGAGGCCAACGTTCATGGCGATGGTTTCGAGGATGGTGTACATGGCGGCCTTGGACCGGATCAGACTGTCCAGGCCGGCTTGGCTGATGCAGATATCCTCCCCTGTTCCGGACTGCTCTTTGGGCACCAAAACGACATGATTCATCTCGTCAATGACCCGAAGGCGGTCGCCCAGCCGTTCGGGAACGATGCGTCCCCGGATGTCCATGGCCCCTGAGGAAAACAGCATGGCGGCCAGGTCGATGAAGCCCGATCCGCAGATGCCGATGGGCGGTTTGTCGCCGATGGTGTGAACGACAAGCCCCCCCTGTTCGTCCAGACTCACCGTGTCGATGACGCCGGGCCCTGCCATCATGCCGATCGTCGAAACGCCGCCTTCCAGTGCCGGTCCGGCGGCGCCGGCGCAGGCGATCAGGAAATCCTTATTGCCCAGCACCACCTCGGCGTTGGTGCCCACGTCCACGAGAATCGACAACTCCTCACTCTCGTTCAGTCCTGAAAAAAGAATCCCGGCAATGAGATCGCCGCCAAAATAACTGCCGATATTGGGGAAAACAAAGACCCGGGCGTTTTGATTCACGGCAAGGCCGAGGTCTGCGGCCCGGTGCAGACCCGGACGGTTGACGCCGGGAATGTAGGGTTCGCGGATGATAAAATGGGGGGTGATCCCGAGAAACAGATGTGTCATGGCGGTGTTCCCGGCCACGGCAAGAAGACCGATGGATTGTGGGGATACACCGGCCTGCTCGGAAAGCGCCGCAATTTCCCGGTTGAACGCCTCGATGATAAGACCCTGGATATGATCGAGCCCGCCCTGGCGATCCGCATAATGAATCCGAGCGAGGATGTCGGGGCCGACGGCGATCTGGGGATTGTCAAAGGACGATTCGCCAAGACGTTCCCCCCTTTCCAGGTCGATCAGCCGAAAGACCACCCGGGTGGTGCCCAGATCCACCGCCAGTCCCAGAAAGGGGGCGGGATCATCGGCGGCCTTGAGATCCACCAGGATCCACCGGTCCCTGTCTTGAAACACCAGACAGGTCACCCGGTACCGGGCGGCCCGGAGGATCCGGGGAATCTTTCTGAGTACGGCAAGATCCATGTGCGTATAGGGGGCCTTCAAAAGAGGCTTGAGGGCGGCGGCCAGGCGTTCGGCATCGGCCGTGTTGTCGGAAAGGTCAGGGGCCGTCACATCAACGGTCAGAACCCAGTGTTTCGGGTGTGGGGAATCGGTCATGGCGGGTACCTGTCAGGTCTGCGGAAAGAATTCAGGGTTCATAGGGGGCCACCGAAAAGTCACAGGCAAGATAGGCCATGGGGTCCACCAGCCGGGCCTGGTAGGTCAGGCTGAGAATCTGCCACCTGAGCATGTCGAGCGGATAATCTTCGGCCAGAAAGACCATGGACAGATGAATGTGACCGGGAACGGAAAGGCCCCTGTCCCTGATATCCGCCATGGTCGCGACGATTTCGCCCCGGGCCACGGCACTTCCCGCACATAGCCCCGGAGACGGGACGGCGTGGGCGTACACCGAATGAAGCGTCATGCCGCTTGAGTCTTTCGCCGTGTGCCGAACAAAGATGGATTTGCCCAGGTAGTCGTCATCGCTGACGGCAAAAACGACGCCGTCATCCGCAGCGGGAATGACGATGGGGTTTTGAAGCGCCCGCCGTTTTCCGTCATCGTCCAGGTAATAACAGATATCCAGGCCTTCGTGAGGGTCCGGTCGCGTGCCGCCCTTGCCCCACCATTTTTCGTCGCCGCCGAACAGCATGCCCGAATAGAAAAACCACTGCCGGAATCCGGGCAGATCGTTCTGCCGGGCCAGGTCGTCAAAAAAACCGCCGCGTGAAGGACCAGGTGTCATCTACGTCCTCATACAAAAATGATCTTGTGGGCCATCAGATTGATATCGTCCAGCCTGCCTTTGATTTCCGTACTGTCGCCCAGAAGGCCTTTGAGCAGGAAACGCCCGTCTCCCAGGGGTTTGATCGCCGCGACGTTTTCCATCACCAGTTCTTCCTTGTCATTTTTCCGGATATACACGTTGGATTCGCACATGGATGTTTTCCTTTAATTGATTAATAGATACATGCATCTAAAATGGAAAGCACTTCAGACAGCAGCCCGTCGTTACTCCGTTCTATCCGTTCAGCACGCCGGGACCGAAAATCGACCGACTTGACTTGTTCGACCATAATAAAACCTGTCAACGTACTGTCTTCCGGAATGGGTATGTGAAAGGGAAACCCGCGATCCGTGTTTGTAATTGGACAGACGATAGCCGAACCTGTACTTCGGTTAAATAAATCCTTGCTGACAACAAAAGCGGGTCGCCTGCCTTCTTGCTCATGGCCTGATTGCGGGTCAAATGTAATCGCAATGATATCCCCCTGCCGGGGAATGTAGGCCTCCACTTACCAGGCCTCCCTGCCGACGGGTTTTCCCCAGTCAATTTCACCGGCTTGATAATTTTCAGGAATACGTGATACAAGATCCTCAAGATCATGCTTCCCGCGAATCCTTTTGGCAGGCGTAACAAGCATAATGCCGTCTTTTACGCTGATATCAACCGTATCACCGATGTCAAGCTTTGCTTCAGCGAGCACATTCTTTGCAAGTCGAAGTCCTTGGCTGTTTCCCCATTTTTGAATTTTTGCAAGCACTCAGCGCCTCCGTGTGTATAGCCAATGTATAGCCCGATAGAATGCCTTTTACAAGTGTCTTTTTTTGGCCGACAGGGTTGATGAATGGCCGGGATGATGGCCTTTCTTTCCCGTTGTACATGACGGGTCCGGTCTTGTAAACCGCTGTCGTCCGTTTACGATCATGATGGGCACGCTTCGCTTTGCCCATCCTACACCCTGCACGGCCCACGGTCCCGTTCAGGATTTGTCAAGGGACAGCCCCACCAGGTAGTGCTTGGACAGGCTGATGTTCTCCGATTTGGTGATATGCCGGATCTGGGTGTCGATGTAGGTCACCTTGTCCAGAAGATTCACCGGATAGTATTTCATGCGGTACTTTTCACCCACCCGGATCTTCTTCAGGATGGGCGCATCCTCCTGAACGAGGAGACAAAGGCCCGATGCGGACATATCGTAGATCACGAACTGATTGACCTGACGGCTGCCCTCGATCTGGATTTCAACACTGTAATATTCTTTGATCAGATTTCGTTTTTCATTGCGCTGATTGATCTGATTCAGGTTCATCGTACACGTCTCCCTGATCATCTGAAACACTCGTCCGCCCTCAGAACGGAGGGGGATGATGTCACAACATATGGGGAAAAGGCCCGGAGACCTTGACAGGTTACTCGACGACGCCGGACAACAAACCCATCCGAACGGCTGTTCACGGATCACAAGCCCACGCCCCTTCGGCCGAAACCCAAGAGTTTTAGCGGAGCTTGATCGGGTTAAGACTATAACACATTTTGCGGCCGGACAATACCCCGCTTTTCGTCGCCTTCCAAATCGACATCAACCCTGACGACAGAAACGAACGATTCCTATACCGGTTTGGATGACGTGATTGAAACAGAACCTTTTGACAAACGCCGCGATTTCCCTGATTCGTCAAAGCCCGTCGGCTTGCCGGCGCCCGACGGGCGGCCTGAAGATTTTGATTTTTTTGAAAAGAGCTATTGACTAAGCGATGATCCTCAAATATTGTTTAAGAAAATAAAAACAACTATTCTTTTCGTTAATATTGTTCATACCGACGTTGTTGCTGTCTGTCTTTGCGGTAGATTCACGTTTTATCTGATATGCCGGATGTCCTGGAAACATTGCGTTTCCGGACGTGTCTCGTGTTTGTCAAACGGGTGCATTCATGACCCGGAGTAAGGCGTTTGCCTGACGTTCGCCGTCCGATAAGCCCTTTATTCCGGAGTGTTACCGTTTCAACCCGCTGATATGAGGAGTATCGATGACGCTACCCGCCCTCACGTACAACCCCCGATCCGCCCAATCGTTTATCGATGAAGTGGTAGAACGTTCCGGGCAGAACCTTTACGCCTGCTATCAATGCCGACGCTGCGCTTCGGGATGTACCGTGGGCGAAGAAACGGGCATCACGCCGGACCGCCTGATCCGCATGGTGATTCTCGGCGATCGCGACCAGGCCGTCAACAACCCTCTGGTCTGGCAGTGCGTGTCCTGCTACACCTGCGGCACACGCTGCCCCAACACCATCCAGTGCGGGCGCGTCACCGAAACCCTGAAAAAAATGTCCCGCGAAGAGGACGTGATTCCCCAGAACCCGACCATTGCCTATTTCCATGACGCCTTTGTGCAGGGCTGCACGCGCTGGGGCCGGGTCAACGAAATGGAGTTCATGGGGTACTACGAACTGAAAAACATCGGAAAATACCTGATGACGTTTCAGTTCAAAAAGGCCTATCGGGAAATCGCCGGACAGATCGCTTTAGGGCGGGACATGATCCGGCAAAAGCGCCTGCACCTGAAGCTCCATACGTCACGGGGGCGTAAAGAGGTCAAGACCTTCTATAAAATCGCCGTCAAGCGAAAGGCTCACCTGAAAAAAGAGCGGCAGGCGCAGATCCACGCCCGCCCGAAAAAGGTCTGATCCGTATCACTCTGTTTTGACGCTCAATCTCAGACGCGAGGTAACCATGGAAGTCGCCTATTATCCCGGATGTTCGCTTCATCAGTCATCGCAGTTTTACGATCTTCAGGCCCGGCGAATTTTCAAGGAGCTTGGCATCACCCTGATCGAAATCAACGACTGGAGCTGCTGCGGTGCCACATCGGCAGGAAAATTCGATGATTTTCTCGCCGTCGCCCTTCCAGCCCGCAACCTGGGCATCGCCGAGCAGTCCGGTTTCGACCGGATGCTGATCCCCTGCTCGGGCTGCTATTCCAGCCACCTGATGGCAAAAACGCGTCTTGCCCGAAACGAGGCGCTTCTTTCCGAAATAAACAACGAGCTGGCGGCGAAGGTCGACAACACCCTGACGCTGCTGACCATCCTCGAACTGCTGCTCGACGCCGCGTCCACGGGAAGGTTCGACTCCAAAATCACCCGGCCCCTTACGGGCATGAAGCCCGCCTGTTACTACGGCTGCATGACCCGGTTCGCCTACGACGTTCCGGTCTCGGACAACGTGGAAAATCCCCAGGGCATGGAAAAAATCCTGGAACTGATCGGCGCCGGCACCCGTGACTGGAGCTACAAAACCGCCTGCTGCGGTGCTTCGGCCGCCATCAACGACACGGAAACCGCCCTCAACCTGATGGGCAAAATCATGAAAAACGCTGTGGAAAGCGGCTTCAACTGCATCGTCACCACCTGCCCCATGTGTCAGCTGAACATGGACGCCTACCAGAATGCGTTCTGCAAAAAATTCGGCATCGAAAAACGGCTGCCGGTCTATTTTTTGACGGAACTGATCGGCGTCGCCATGGGTATTCCTTTGGAGGAACTCAACGGCCACAGGCATTTTATCGACACCTTAGGGCTTGTAAAGGAGCTTGATCTCATATGAGCGATACGGCAAACAGAAAACGGGGCTCCGTGGCCATCATCGGCGGCGGCATCGGCGGCATGCAGTCGGCCCTTGACCTGGCCGACAGCGGGTTCAAGGTTCATATCATTCAGAAGGAATCCACCATCGGCGGCACCATGGTGATGCTCGACAAGACCTTTCCCACCGGCGACTGTTCCATGTGCATGATTTCCCCGAAAATGGTCGAGGTGGCCCGGCATCCGGACATCGACATTCACACCCTGGCCGAGGTGACCGGCATCACGGGGCAGGCCGGTGATTTCACCCTCTCCGTCCGCCGGAAACCCCGGTACGTGGACCCGGACAAATGCACCGGCTGCGGGGCCTGCGAAGAAAAATGCCCCACCAAAACATTCAGCGAATTCGAACAGAACCTGACCACACGCAAGGCGATCTATTCGGAATTTTCCCAGGCCGTGCCCAACACCCGGGCCATCGACCCGGAAATCTGCCTGTACCTGACCAAAGGCAAATGCCGGATCTGTGAAAAAATCTGTACGGCCGGGGCCATCAATTTCGAGGATACGGAAAAGACTTACGAACTCAAGACCGGGGCCGTCATCCTCGCTCCCGGCCTTGCGCGGCACAACCCCTGGCTGCATCAGGAACTGGGCTACGGCAGGTGGGACAACGTGATCACCTCCCTTCAATTCGAACGGATTTTATCCGCTTCGGGGCCCTTTTCCGGCGAAATCAAACGGCCCAGTGACGGCAAGCATCCAGAAAAAATCGCCTGGCTCCAGTGCGTGGGCTCGCGGGACGTCCATAACGCCAACCCCTGGTGTTCATCGGTTTGCTGCATGTATGCCACTAAACAGGCCGTCATCGCCAAAGAGCACGACAAAAACATCGAACCCACGATTTTCTATATGGACATGCGTGCCTACGGCAAGGATTTCGACAAATATGTGGACCGCGCCAAAAACGAATACCATGTAACCTACCGCAGGGCCATGATTTCCGATGTGCGGGAAGACCCGAAAACCGGGGATCTGATCGTGCGCTACGCCATGCCGGACGGGAAGCTGGTTTATGAATCCTTCGGCATGCTGGTGCTGTCGATCGGCCTTGAACCCCATCGCCATATCCGGGAATTCGCAAGCACCTTCGGCATCACCCTGAACGAGCACGGCTTTCCCGACACAACCCCCTTCGCCCCGGTAAACAGCGGCCGGGACGGCATCTATGTGACCGGCACCTTTCAGGCGCCCAAGGACATCCCCGAAACGGTGATGCAGGGCAGCGCCGTGGCCGGTTCGACCATGGCCCTGCTGGCCGAGGCCCGGCACAGTGAGGTCAGCGAGGCGGTACTACCCCCGGAATCGGACATCCATGACCAGCCGCCGCGCATCGGGGTCATCGTCTGCCACTGCGGCATCAACATTTCCCAGACCGTGGATGTCAAGGCCGTGGCCGATGCCACCGCCCGCCTGCCCTTCGTGGTTCATTCCGAAGACATGATGTACGCCTGCGCCCAGGACAGCCAGGACAAAATCAAGGACCTGATCCGGGAAAAGAACCTCAACCGCCTGGTGGTGGCCTCCTGCACACCCCGGACCCACGAGCCCCTGTTCCAGGAAACCATCCGACAGGCCGGTCTGAACAAATACCTGTTTGAACTGGCCGATATCCGGGAGCAGTGTTCCTGGTGTCACATGGGCGAGCGGGATACGGCCACGGACAAGGCCATGGATATTGTCCGGATGAACGTGGCCAAGGTCGGTCGGTTCGAACCCCTGTTCACCGATTCGGTGCCGGTGACCCCGTCGGCCCTGATCATCGGAGGCGGCCTTGCCGGCATGACTTCGGCTCTGGCTCTGGGGGATCAAGGCTTTGCCGTGCATCTGGTCGAACAGGAGGATCGCCTGGGCGGCTTGATCCGAAAGGTCCGTCACACCGTGGAAGGCGGCGATGTCGCGGCCTTTCTCAAAGAGCGGATCCAGGCGGTGACCAGCCATCCGGGCATTACGGTTCATATGAAAACGACGGTGGCGGCCACCGAAGGCTATGTGGGCAATTTCACCACCCGGCTGACCAACGGCGACCGCTTTGACCACGGCGCCGTCATCGTGGCCACCGGCGGCATGGAATACCGGCCCGACGAATACCTGTACGGACAGAGTCAGTGGGTCATCACCCAGAGAGATCTGGAAAACGCCCTCGAGGACAAAGGCCCCGAACCCGGAGCGACCTATGTGATGATCCAGTGCGTGGGCTCGCGGGAGGAGCCGTTCAATTACTGCTCCCGAATCTGCTGCAGGGATGCGGTCAGAAATGCCGTTGCCATCAAGGAAAAAAACGTGGGCTGCCAGGTGGTGATCCTCTATCGGGACATGAGGACCTACGGCCTTTCCGAGGACTACTACCGCAAGGCCCGTGACCTTGGCGTGCTGTTCGTTCGCTACGAACCGGACAACAAACCGCAGGTGGAAGCCACCGGCTGGGGCATTTCCGTCACCGCCCACGACGATATGATCAACCGGCCCGTGACCTTCCACGCCAACTATCTGGTGCTGTCCACGGGCCTTCGCCCCAACCCCGGCAGCGAAGAGATCGGAAAAATGTACAAACTGACCCGCAACGCCGACGGATTTTTCCTCGAGGCCCATGTCAAGCTGAGGCCCGTGGATTTCCCCTCGGAAGGTTTTTATGTGGCGGGGCTGGCCCACGCGCCGAAAAACATCACCGAAACGATCAGCCAGGCCCTGTCGGCCGCCGGTCGGGCCGGGGTGCTTCTGTCCCACGACAGACTGGCCGTGTCCGGCATCATTTCCAAACACAACCGGGACCTGTGCATGTCCTGCCTGGCCTGTTTCCGTGTCTGCCCCTACGGCTCGCCGTACATCGACGAGGACGGCAAGGTCAGCCACAACGAGGTCAAATGCACGGGATGCGGTATATGCAGCGGCATCTGCCCGGCCAAGGCGTTCCAGGTCAACAATTTCCGGGATGATCAGATCCTGGCCATGATCGACGCGCTGACCGAGAATATCGCCTGAAAACCGTTTAACCCATGGAGGACATCGATGGCTGAACCCGTTAAATCCCTTGACCCGACCCCGCCTCCGTCCATTGAGAAAAAAACGGCTTGGCCCGAGGGGATGGAGCCGACCATTCTGGCCTTTGCCTGCCATTACTGCGCCTTTGCCGCGGCGGATCTGGCCGGGGTCATGCGGCTGTCCTATCCGTCCAACGTCCGGGTCATCCGTCTGCCCTGCACGGGCAAGCTGGACCGGTCCTATATCCTGCGGGCCTTCGAGCGGGGGGTGGACGGCATCTTCGTGGCCGGTTGACTGGAGGGACAGTGTCATTTCCTGGAAGGAAATACCAACGCCGCCAAACGGGTCAAACACACCAAACACCTTCTTGAGGAGGTGGGCATCGATCCCGACCGTCTTGCGATGTACAACCTCTCTGCGGCCATGGGGCCAAGGTGGGCTGAAATCTGCCGTGAGTTCACCGAAAAGATCAGAGACCTGGGACCCTCTCCCGTGAGAATGGCCATACGGAACCGGAAAGAACAGACAAAAGGAGCGATAAACCAATGATCGTGGGAAAACAGAAACCGCTTGACGAAATCTGGGATATGGTTCGCACCCACACGGATATTCACGTCCTGGGCTGCAACACCTGCGTGGCCGTCTGCCACGAAGGGGGCAACAAGGAGGCCGAGACCCTGGCCGCCCTTTTGCGCATCAAGGCCGAACAGGAGGGGGTGGCCATGACCATCACCCACGGCGGCATCGAACGCCAGTGCGAGCATGAGTTCTTCGAACCGGTGGAAGAACGCCTGAATAACGCCGGCGCCGTCCTGTCCACGGCCTGCGGCATCGGGGTTCAATTCATCGCCGAGAAATATTCGAAGACCATCGTCTACCCCGGGCTCAACACCATCTTCCTCGGGGCCGTCGAAAGCCTGGGGGTCATGACTGAACGCTGCCAGGCCTGCGGCAACTGCCTTCTGGGCGTCACCGCAGGAATCTGTCCCATCGCCCGATGCGCCAAGCGGCTGATGAACGGACCCTGCGGCGGGTCGACCAAGGGATCCTGCGAAATCAACAAGGACGTCCCCTGCGCCTGGCAGTTGATCATCGACAGGCTGACCGCACTGGGTCAGATGGATCGGTATGAAACCCTGGCCCCCATCAAGGACTGGTCCGCGGACAGGGCCGGGGGGCCGCGCAAGCACATCAGGGAGGATCTCCAGGCATGAGCGAAAAACGACCGGTCAAAACAGAAAGCAAACTTGAACGTATTCTCGCCGAAGGGCATCTGGCCGTCACCTCCGAATGCGGCCCTCCCCGGGGGTCCGACCCTGAGGTCATCACCCGCAAGGCCGAGATGATCAAAGATTACGTGGATGTGGTGAACATCACCGACAACCAGACCTCCATGACCCGGATGTGCAGTCTGGCCGCCTGCATCCGTCTCAAACAGATGGGGGTGGAACCGGTGCTGCAAATGGTCACCCGGGACCGGAACCGCATCGCCCTGATGAGCGACATCCTGGGCGCGGCCTCCTTCGACATCACCAACATCCTCTGCCTGTCCGGCGACCACCAGAGTTTCGGAGACTGCCCCACGGGTCAGAACGTCCACGACCTCGATTCCATGCAGCTGATCCAGACGGTCAGGTACATGCGGGACGAGGGGAAATTCCTGGGCGGCGACGAGATCAAGAGGCCCCCGAAGATGTTTGTGGGGGCCGCCGCCAACCCCTTCGCCGATCCCTTTGAAATCCGGGTGCCGCGTCTGGCGAAAAAGGTGGCGGCCGGGGTCGAATTCATCCAGACCCAGTGCATCTACAACCTGGACAAATTCGAACGCTGGATGCAGCAGGTCAGGGACCGGGGTCTCCATGAAAAGGTCTACATCCTGGCGGGGCTGACCCCGTTCAAGAACGCCGGCATGGCCAAGTATATGAAAAACCGCGTGCCCGGCATGGACGTCCCCGACGAGGTGGTCAAACGGATGAGCGACACCCCCAAGGAAAAACAGGCCGAAGAAGGCATCAGGATCTGCATCGAATCCATCGAACGCCTCAAGCAGGTCGAAGGCGTCCGGGGCTTTCACATCATGGCCATCGAATGGGAGGAAAAGGTTCCGGAAATCGTGAAGCAGGCCGGTCTCTGGCCCAGGCCGACACTAAACTGACATAGATTCCGTTTACGACGGGTACCACGCAACCGCTGGTTTTTTTCAACACATGAAGGAGATGGTTATGAGCGACAAAAAAAGAGTACTTTTGGTAGACGACGAACCCGATCTGGTTTCAATCCTCAAAAAACGATTCCAGAAAGAAGGCTTTGACACCGACGTGGCCTATGACGGAAACGAGTGCCTGGAAAAAGTCGCGGCAAGAAGGCCGGACGCCATCGTTCTCGACGTCATGATGCCCGACAAGGACGGGTATCAGGTCTGCTCCGAGCTCAAAAAGAACCCGGAATACGAAGACATCCCCATCCTGATGCTGACCGCCGTGGCCGACCATGTGACCTCGACCCGCTATTCCCATCAGGACGGCATGAACATGGAAGCCGATGATTACATTCCCAAGGGCCCCGACGCCACAGACGAAATCGTGGCTTCGGTCAAGCGCCTTCTGGCCTGATCCCCCCCAAGCCCCACCCCTGTCTCCCGGTTTCTTACCGGGGGACAGGGGTTTTTCATTCACGATGTCTTACGCCGCCGTCTCAACTCAGCGTCAACCCCACCACCCGGTTTCGTCCCCCCTCCTTGGCCTGGTAGAGGCACTGGTCCGCCGTTTCGACAAGGGCATGGGGGGTTGAATCGTCGTGGGGGACCATGGTGACCAGGCCCTGGCTGATGGTGACGTGGTCTGCGGCGGAGGAATGGGCATGGGGGATGGACAGGGCGGTGAGGTTGTTTCGGATGCGATCCGCCACGATGGTCCCGCCGCGATGGTCCGTCTCCGGAAGGATCACGACGAACTCTTCGCCGCCGTATCGGGCCACCAGGTCGGTCTCCCGCATACAGCTTTCCGAGAGGGCGCTTGCCACCTTTTTCAGGCACAGGTCGCCGGCCTGATGGCCGTAATGATCGTTGTACAATTTAAAATGATCGATATCCATCAGGATAAGGGACAAAAAGGCGCCGCTTCGCATGCAGCGGTTCCACTCCCGATCGAGAATATCGTCGAAGCGTCTCCGGTTTGGGATGCCCGTGAGCCCGTCGATGGTGGACAGGGCCGACAGTCTGTCCCGGTTCCGTTTGATTTCGAGCTGGGTTTTCACCCGCATTTTCACGATCACCGGCACGATCGGTTTGGAAATATAGTCCACCGCCCCGGCCTCGAACCCTTTGATCTGATCGGCAACCTCAGACTCGGCGGTGATGAAGATGACCGGGATATCGCAGGTCGCCTCGTCGTCCTTCAACTGACGACAGACCTCGAACCCGTCCATACCCGGCATGTTGACATCCAGGAGGATCAGATCCGGACGGGGCCGCTTCCGGGCGATGGAAAGGGCCTGTTCACCGTCATGGGCCGCCATCGTCGCGTGGTCGGACTTAAGGAGCGTCACCAGAACATCCACGTTTTCGGGGACATCGTCGACCACGAGAATCGTCTGGGCGTCCGCGGCCGGGCAGGCGGCCGAATCCGGCGGTGCGGGATCGGTTTCCGAGGAGACCGCCGCATCGAGGGCCTCCAGACCGGACAGAACCTTATGCAAACAAAGGCAGATCTGGTCCACAGGCCCGTCGAGGTCGGTGCCGCCGCCCTGTTTCACCGCCTCTTCCAGATGCCCGGCGGCCAGAAACAGATCGGTCATCCCCAGGTTACCCGAAACCCCCTTGATCATGTGGGCCGTCTGCCGGATGCGCTCATTGTCACCCGCGTCCAGGGCCGCACGGATCTCATCGACGGCCGATCGGTTGTTCCGGTAGAAGCTCAACAGGAGTTTGCGATACACGGAGGCGTTGCCGTCCAGCCGGGCCAGGCCCTGATCCGTATCGATCCCCGGCAGATGGTCGGGAAGAAGGGTCACCGGTTCGTCCATAACCTCGTCGACGGAGTCGCCCCGATGGGGACGCTCCGACGGCGGGCGGACCCATTCGGCGATTTTTTCGAACAGGGCTTCGGGGTCGATGGGTTTGGACACATAATCGTTCATGCCCGATTCCCTACTGGCTTCCAGTTCCGAGGACAAGGCGTGGGCCGACATGGCGATCACCGGCATCAGCCCGGGCACGCCGGTATCGCCCACCCATGTTTTTTCAAGAGCCCGGATGGCGCAGGTGGTCTGGTAGCCGTCCATGTCCGGCATCTGGATATCCATCAGAATCAGATCATAGGGGTAGATCAGGCGGCCCTTTTCATCCTTTTCAAGACCGTTTTTTCGGATCATGTCCAGGGCCTCAACGCCCCCTGAGGCCGTGTCCACCCGAATCCCCCGACGTTTGAGGGTTTCCCGGGCCACTTCCTGGTTGATCTCATTGTCGTCAACCACCAGAATATACAGATCCCGGAGCCTCTCCCGCAGGGCCTGGCCCAGCTGTTCGTCCGTATCGGGGTCCGTGTCGTAGAGAGGATCATGACCCCAGGCCGTCATGATCACGTTAATCAGGTCGGTCTGCTTGACGGGTTTGAACACGAAGGCCGTTGCACCGGCGGACAGGGCCCGCTGACGGTCCTCCTCCTGGCCGAACCCCATGGTCATGACAATCGGAATCCTCACCGGATCAGCCCCCGGCATCCCTTCGAGCTTTTTTTCCCAGTTGCGGATCATCCGGGCGGTCTTGACCGCATGACGTGCCGCCCCGTGCCAGTTGAGAAACACCAGATCATAGGCGTTCCCCGCGTCTTTGGCCCGTTCGAGCTCCAGCAGGGCATCGTCTTTGGCGTCGATGGTCATCACCCGGAACCCGTATCCCATGAGGAGCATCATGATCACCTCACGGCCGGCGGGACTGCTGTCCTGAACCAGAATCCGTCGATCCCGAATGTCATCGGGAACCTGTCCCGGGGCCGTGTCCGCCTCGGGCCGACGATCCAATACCACGTTAAAGGCAAAGGTACTGCCGTGGTCCTTTTCGCTCTTGACCCAGACCTCCCCGCCCATCAGTTCCACCAGGCGTTTGGAAATCGACAGCCCCAGACCCGTTCCGCCGTATTTTCTGACCGTGGAGGAATCCGCCTGACTGAACGAGGAAAACAGTTTTTCGAGCTGGACGGGCGTCATGCCGATGCCCGTGTCGCTGACCGAGAACTGAAGTTTGACCCGGGTGTCTGTCTGCTCCACCATGGACACCCAGACCACCACCTCCCCCTTTTCCGTAAACTTGACGGCGTTGTTGATCAGATTGATCATAATCTGGGTCAGATGGAAAAAATCCCCCACCAGGGCCTGGGGCACGCTGTGGGACATGGAAATGATCAGGTCGATGCCCTTGGTCATGACGATGTTGGCGAACATGTCCGACAGGTTGTTGAGCACGTCATAGAGAAAGAAATCCCTGGACTCCAGTTCCATTTTGCCCGCCTCGATCTTTGAAAAATCGAGGATGTCGTTGATGATGCCCAGAAGGGTCTTGCCGGAAATGCTGACTTTACGGATATAGTCCCGCTGTTTCTCGTTGAGCTGGGTTTTGAGGACCAGGTCGGTGAACCCGATGACGGCATTGAGCGGCGTCCGTATTTCATGGCTCATGTTGGCCAGGAACTCGCTTTTGGCGCGGGTGGCGGATTCGGCCACCTCGATGGCGTTCTGAAGTTCTTTTTCGGCGCGGACCGTGGCGGTGATATCGGTGATGAATCCGTAGAACCCGTCCCGGCGACCCGAGGCATCAAGGGTGATCTGGGCATGGAACAGCCCCCAGAATTCGCTGTTGTCCTTTCGGATGACACGGGCCCTGAAATGATGGACCTGTTCGGCTTCCATCAGGTGAAAAAAGAATTCACGGCGCTTTTTCGGATCCGCGAAAAAATCCTGGCCGATCCCCGGCCGTTCGACCATCAGTTCGTCGATGGACTCGTAGCCCATCATCCAGGCCAATACGGGGTTCACGCGCAGGAAATCGCCGTCCATGCCGGCCTGATAGATCCCGATGGGCGCCGTCTGAAAAATCGTTTTAAGGTTCAACCGCTCCAGTTCGCCGATCCGGTTCTGGAGTTCCATGGACGGGGTCAGGTCCTCAACGAGTATCATCACCCCGGCGAGGGCGCCACCCGGCTCCGACAAGGGGAAAAAGTGCCATTCGCAGAAGATTTCCGTATCGTCCTTGATGAATGCCGAGCTGTCCAGAATGATCCGGGGCCGATCGGCAAAATCGCTCAGCAGACTGCCAAGGTCAAGCCCGGCGTTGTCCACGGTCAAGACGTCCGTGACGGCCCGGCCCAGGGCATCGTCTTCGGTTATCTCCCAGAAACGCCGGGCGGAATCATTCCACAGGATCACCCGCAAGCGGGCGTCCAACCGGATATGGGCAAAATGGCCATGGTCGATAACATGCTGGACGATGTCGGTCAGGCTCGCGTCAGAGGGGACAATGGGTTCAGGTGTATATGTCATAATACCTGTCATGATGGTGGTCCCACCGCAGACGGCATCGCCGATGGCTCCATGGAGGGACTGTTGGCTCTGAGAATCGAATTAGGACCAGGGAAAAAACATGTGAGGACAGTGTAAAGGAATTGCGATCAAAAAGCAATCGCCGGTTGGGCAGGTTGGGTGGTCCGGGGTCAGAGGCATCGTCGATACCCCCGGCTCCGGACCGATGGAGATGAAAGGCGTACCGTTCAGTCGGGACGCACCCATTCATAGATGACAAACCGGCTCCCGCACTGGGTGCAGGCGGAGCAGCCCCCCGTGCACAGAGGCTTGATGTCCGACCGGGACACCCGGCCCTTGCGGACCCAGACATCCATCATGCCCTCGACGGCCGAGGGATCCGCATCGAAATGCAGGGCCAGATCGTCCAGATTGACCCGCCTGTTGGCGATCACGTATTGTTTTATGTCGGAAAGAGTCATCACGTTATCTTTCTCCTCAGACTCCGGCCTTTTTCAGGACACCGGTCACCGTTTTTGGTTTCTGACCGCCAAGGCGGCCCATCACGATCACCACCGCCGCGAAAACGGCGACGAGCCCGATGATCCAGGCCAGGGACGTGACGGGGTGACGGCCGAGGGTGGCGATCTGATAGAACATCACCGAGGCCGTCCAGGCCAGACCCGTGGTCCAGGCTCCGGCGAACAGGGTCCACCTTATGCCGGTTTCCTGGTAGACCGCCGCGATGGCCGCCACGCAGGGGAAATAAAGCAGAATAAACAGCAGGTAGGCGAAGGCCGCGATCCGCCCGTCGAACATCCGGACCATGGTGCCGAAGGTGCCCGAACTGACGCCCTGCTCTTCAGCCGCGACATCCTGGTCGCTCATGTCTCCCACAGACAGACCCAGCGGATCGGTCAGGGTTCCCAGAACGCCCAGAAGATTCTCGGGGACGGTGGCGAAGGATTCGACGATGCCGCCCCAGAAGTCAACGCCTTCCCCGGCCGCTTCAGCGCCCTCTTCCGCCACCGTCATCTGGGTATACAGGGCGTCCAGGGTCCCCACCACCGCTTCCTTGGCGAAAATTCCGGTGAAGATCCCCACGGTGGCCGGCCAGTTCTCCTCGGTAAGACCCATGGGGGCGAACACCGGGGTGATGGCTTTTCCGACCACGGACAGGGCCGAGGAATCGCTGTCCTCATGACCGAAGGACCCGTCGGTGCCCAGGGAATTGAGAAAGCTCAGCACGATGACCACGGGAACGATGACCTTGCCCGCACGGAAGATAAAGCTCTTGAGACGGTCCCAGGCCCGCATGAGCACACCCCGCACCGTCGGCAGATGGTAGGGCGGCAGCTCCATGACAAAGGGCGTGATTTCGCCCTTGAGCAGGGTGTTTTTGAGAATCAGACCGGTCAGCACGGCAAAGGCGATACCGATCAGGTAAAGCCCGAACACCAGGTTCTGCCCGCCCACCGGGAAAAACGCCGCGGCGAACAGGGCGTATACCGGGAGCCTGGCCCCGCAGGACATGAAGGGGTTCATCATGATGGTCAGGGTCCGGTCCCGCTGGTTTTCAAGGGTCCTTGTGGCCAGGATGGCCGGAACGTTGCAGCCGAAACCCACCAGCATGGGCACGAAGGATTTACCGGGCAGGCCGATGACCCGCATGAAGCGGTCCATGACAAAGGCGGCCCGTGCCATGTATCCCGAATCCTCCAGAAAGCAGAGGCAGAGGAACATGAATCCGATGGGCGGAATGAAGGTGGCGATGGTCTGAATACCGCCGCCGATGCCGCCGGCCAGAATCACGATCAGCCATTCGGGCAGACCGGCGAGGCCCAGAAGGTGACCAAACCCGTCCACAAAAACCGTACCGGTGAAGATATCGAAAAAGTCGATGAAGGCCCCGCCCACATTGATGGTCAGCATGAACATCAGGTACATGGCCAGAAGAAAAATCGGAATGCCCATCACCCGGTTAAGAACAATGTCGTCGATTCTGTCCGACAGGTTCTTGCCCAGGCGCCCTTCCCGCCTGACCGCATCCTGGGTCAGGCGGCCGATCAGGGTGTACCGGGCATCGGCGATCAGAATGTCGGCTTCCTCGCCGAGTTTTTCCTCCAGGGCATCAAGTAGCGTATCGCGCTCGTTCAGAAGATCCGGCCCGGCCAGTTCGCCGAGGGCGGCGTCTCCCTCCAGCAGCTTCACCGCGGCGTAACGCCTGTTGCAGGTAATGGCCGGGGCCTTTTCACGAATGGAGACAGACAGATCGTCCACGGCCTCGCGGATCGTGTCGGGGTAAGCGACCTCGACCGAAGAAATCCTCTTTTGGGCCGCGGCGATGTTGATCCGCGACCGCAGTTCATCGAGCCCCTTGTTCTGGGACGCCACCATGGGAACCACCCCGCAGCCCAGTCGTTTGGAAAGGGCGTCGACATCGATCCGGACCCGGTTTTCTTTGGCCACATCCATCATGTTCAGCACCACCAGAAGGGGCACCTGCATTTCCAGGAGCTGGACCGTCAGGTAAAGGTTCCGCTCCAGGTTGGAGGCGTCGACAATGTTGACGATCAGTTCGGCTTCCCCGGAAAGGATGTAGTTTCTCGCCACCACCTCATCCAGGGACACGGCGGACAGGGAGTAAATTCCCGGAAGGTCCACCACCTCGATGGCCTTTCCCTCGTGTCTGTATTCACCGGTCTTGCGGTCCACGGTCACGCCGGGCCAGTTGCCCACCCGCTGACGGGTCCCGGTCAGGGCGTTGAACAGTGTCGTTTTACCGCAATTGGGGTTCCCCACCACCGCAATCACATGATCAGCCATGATTTACCCCCCTCTCGACCAACAGGGCCGCAGCCTCGTCTTTTCGAAGCGACAAGGAAAATCCCCGCACGCTGATTTCCACCGGATCCCCCATGGGAGCGATGCGGCTGACCGAAATGGCCGTTCCCCTGGTCAACCCCATGGCCAGAAGTCTTTCACGGTAACCCGTGCTGCCCTTGACATAGCCGGAAACCGTCGCGGTTTCGCCCACGGCCATATCCCGAAGTGTCGCGTTCATATCGTTCCTTTCCCTAATGCCGTTACCTGTATTTTCTGGGCCATCCCCCCCCCGAGGAAGAGACGGACGTTATCATGACGAATCACCATTTTCCCGCACATGGGGTTCTTGAGTACCTGAACGACCGAACCCACCACCAGACCCAGGCCAGCCAGCCGGTCGTGACAGCCCCGCCGTCCTTCGATGCCGACAATTTTCACGACATCGCCTTCCATGGCCAGACGAAGGGGAAGGCCCTCCGCAAGGGGAAACCCCGAGGAGCCGCAGGGCTTCTCGCAGACCTCACGTTCCACGCAATCGACCGCTTCGTCATCCATGCATCGCGCCAACTGTACCATCTTTCCTCCCCGTGTCCCGGCATCCTGAACCATGCCGCAGGTTTTATGAATCATATAATGGCAGGACACCCATACAATTCCTGCTTTCTTTCATTTTGTAATAGAACCTTAATTCAATAAGATTAATCTTTATTTGTTAGAGGCGTCTATTTCTTTGAGGCATATACCCTTCCGTCCCTCGGTTTGTCAATCTTTTTTTTTCGTAGTTTATCGCATCGTGAGGGCAGGCGTTCAGGCATCTGCCGCAACTGAAGCAGTCGGCCTGGATGAAGGATTCGTTCACCCGATCTTTGGCGGCGGAAAGGGGGCAGGCCCGGGCGCAGGCGCCGCAGCGGGTGCAGGCCGATCGGTCGATGGTGATCCGATAGAGACTGAACCGTTCCACCAGCCAGGACAACAGACCGAAGGGGCAGATAAACAGGCAGAAAGGACGGTAAACAAGCAGCGACCCCAAAAGGGACAGGATCAGGATACCGATGACCCCGGCGCTTTCGAATTCCGGTTCGAACAGGTTGAAGGGGTTGATGGTGTGATACAGCACGAAGCCTTTTTTCCCGCCCAGGATTCCGAACAGAACCAACAACATCAGGATGAACAGAAACGCCCGGACGGTGTTGGTCAGGACAAAGGATATTTTCCGGGCTTTGATGTTTTTGAAAAAAGGCAGGCTGTAGATCAGCTCCTGAAGGGCTCCGAAGGGGCAGGCCCAGCCGCAGATCAGTTTGTTGCCGACAAGGGCGAGGATCAGGAAAAACAAAAGGGCCGCCGCCTTGACCCAGGGATCGGGATACAGGCCCACCATGGACTTGAACACCTTGACTGCCCCCTCCATGGGATTGGGGGACTTGCCCAGAGCGAACCCCGCCCCAAGAACGGCGAAAAGAAGGCAGAGGATGTACGGCGCCCTCGGGTACCAGGACGCCCGGTCCTTCACAGGGCTGCCCTCGGGCCGTCCGAGTACCGCAAGAAAAACCAGCCCGAAAAGCACCAGGGCCGCGAACACGAAATATTTCAGGTGCCGCTCGGTGTGGGACAGAATATGGTCCCGGGCATGATCGAAATCAGCCTGGGTGACGCCAAGCTCTGCAAGGGGCCTGTTTTTGGGAGCGGCAAGGGAAAGATCCAGATCCCGGGCCAGGCCCTGACCGGTCATGCCCAGCCGGGAGGCAAGCTCCCTGATCGTCATGTCGACGCTAAGGGCCTCCATGACTGTTGACCGGGACGACCGGTCGACGACGATTCCGACCGCGACCAGCGTCGCCATCAACAAAACGGTGCCGGCCAGCCAGATTTTCTGACGTGTTGAAAGTGACGCATACCAACTGTCTGTGTGTGTTTTCATCATGTCCTCTCGTGCCGTTGAAGCAGGTCAAAAAACATATGGTTAGCCCCCTTGCCCTATTGTTAAACCACCCGTTCGCGTTGCTCACTGAAGGCCACGAAGAGCACGAAGCAGAGCGTAAATAGTGTGTTTTTCTTCGTGCCCCTTCGAGTTCTTCAGTGAGCGAAGCGAACGGGTGGTCAATAAACGTGTTGTTTTCCCCAAGGAAAAGCCTGTCGCCTTATCGACACTTCGACAAAATCAAATCCAGAGTGAGCCCAATGTCATTCATTTAAAACCATAATGGACAAAGCAAAGCGTGGCCATCAACTGGACAACGAGATTTTTTTAAGCTAATGGCATTCACCAAGCGATTGAAGAGCCGATGGAGTCAAGTGTATAACCGTAATCTGTAAACACCGCCGACACGCAGGCGGGAACGGCCCACCCGTTCCCGCCCCGTCTCGGCCTAACCGCCGTTGAGCACGTTGTTGGAGTTCATCAGATCGATGCCCCAGACATCGTCGAACCGCTGACGCGTGGTGTCGAAATCCCAGGGTTCCATTGCGTCGCCCAGTTTGAGATTGGTGCGGTGCCGGTAGTGATCATTATTGGCATTCATATCGTAATTTGTCCCAGGCGCATTATCCTTGTGCCAGGCCAGGGCCGCCAGATTGTCCGCCGACAGCCGGGCGTAGTTGAGGTTGCCTGAACCCCACAACGCCGTGTAGGTCAGACCCGTTTCCGCAAACCGCGCCGCCGTCGCCGCCAGCCGGGGAAGAATCAGGAAATACCCGCCCCAGCTGAAGTTGTCGTTGTTCTGGATCGAGCCCGGCGAATGGGCCGCGTTGGACACGATGCCCGAGCTGACCAGTTCCGATTCGGGCCCCAGGCCGAAGATAATCCGGCCGAACAAATCCGGCTCGGCCCAGCCCCGTTCCACCTGGACATAGCGAAGGGTCGTTCCGGCCCGGTCGATGCCCGCGCCGCCCATGGCCACGCCCACGCCGGCCTCGATGGGACAGGGTTCCAGCCGGGGACGTTTGACGGTGATGGCCGTGATGCCGACCCAGTTGGTCACCCGGTCACCGTCCGTGTTTGCGGCGCTCCGGCCTGCGGCGGCGAGCCCGCCCAGATCCTGCGCGTTATCGGCGTAATCGTTGAGATTGTAAACGGTGGTGATGCCCAGGCCCTTCAATTCGGCCGCCTCTGCCGCGTTCAAGCGATGAATCATGAATTTATAGGATTTGTTGTGACTGGAATGAATCACCTCCGGGCCGTTGTCCGGGTCATCGTCCGAGCAATAGGGAATCTGATAGCCGACAGCAGCCGCATTGGCATCGGCAAGGGATGCGCCGTCGGTCATCACCAGGTTGGTCAGGCCGTTGGGATAGCGCCCGAATTTTTCGTAAAAGGCCGATACAAAGGTTTTGGCCCGGTTCTTGTTCGAATCGCACACGGTTTCCGACGCCTCGTAGGACACCCCGGCCAGCCGGGGCGCCACCATGGCGATCAGAAATCCCATGATGGTTAAAACCACAAGGATTTCAAGAAGGGTGAAGCCTTTCGCCCCACCGGGGGCCGTTTCCCCAACTGCGAATTGTTGTTCTTTTTTCTTCATCGTCTGTTTCCCCTTTTTTGTCGGTCCGCAGAATTTCACTCCGGACGGTTTATATAAAAAACTGTTTTTCTTCATACTCGTCGTATTCCTAAGTGAGCCCAGCGAACGGGTGGTTGACACAACACCCCAAAGGTTTCAGGCCCTCTTTTCTTTCCGGCCTCCGCTGCATGCGTTCGTCCTGACGGGGGGAGGCCCGCCCTCGTTTTTCCCTTGCCGGTCCAGAGCCTCACGGTCGGCCTGCATCACCTCAAGACAGAGATTGAGATCACGGGCCAGACCGATGAACGCATCGCCTTTGCGGAACCGGACCGGCCTTGCCGGAAAACGGCCCATGGCCGCGTCTCTCAGAATCATCCGCGTCTTGTAAATTGGGCCGGTTATGCTGTGGACCCTCAAAACGGTCCAGACAACGACCCCGGCGGCCATGAACACAAGGATGATGCCCACACGGACCAGATAAATCCGGTCCAGGCTCCAGACCAGCTGATCGGTGAGGACGTAAAGAAAAAACGAGGCCGTTCCCATGGCCGTGACCAGCGTACACAGACCGATGATCAGAAGCATGTTGGCGGCAACAGTCAATTGAAGGGGCTTGTCCACCAGATAACGCCGACGTTTTATACGTTCCGGCGTTGCGGCGTCCACCTTCGAAACGCGGGTTTCCGATACAGAGATGTCCATGGTGTTCTCCTTTTTCCGGCGCCGTTTACGGGCCGGTAATGATCATGTCGTCCGACGTGTCCGCAAGACCGTCCGGGCCGGTGCTTTTCAGAACGAAGCCCTTGCCCGACAATCGGTTTTCGTAGATCAGGGGCCTTTCCCAGTGATCGAGGCCCAGGGTGTGGACCGGATTTTCCTTGAAGGTCCTCGCCATCCAGGCCAGGAAATCCGCGTCACGGGGATACCGCCCCCGCTTCAGGAAATGGTGATCCAGCATCAGGCCGATGCTTCTCAGATCCGCCGCCGTGGCCAGCAGGCGTGCCTGCAAAACGGTGTCGTCAAAAAATTCGGTGATCTGATCCGCGTTGCCCGCAATGACCCCCAGGGCGAGACCCGAGACGATCAGGCGGCGTATGATGTCGATCATGGTGTGATCCTTTCACGCGACTCAAACAAGGAATCTGGGCATTTGGTGGGCTGTGCCCACCACTAAGGCCCGATCCGTATCATTCAACACACGTCCACCGATTCCTCGGCAGCCCTGGAAAGGTGAAGCCCTCTGAATTTCCGATAGACCAGAAGAGCCGCCAGGCCCACGCCCGACACCCCGAGAATCAGGGTGATCACGTTGCCGTAGGCGTTCCAGTAATAGGTTCCGGCGGTCACGTAGGTATGGACCTCGACGGGAAGGACCCGGCCTTTCAGCCGATGACGCCAGATCCCGTCCTCGCCGCGCAACAGGGTGAGGTCGCCGTCAACGGTGCCGTTGGTTTTCTTGTCCAGCACCGCAAAGGTCACCGTCAGCCGGTCCCCGGCCTGGTCCACCCCAAGGAAACGATCGACCACGTAGCGGTTTTTCGTCCCGGCGGTGCCGTCGTCATAAAGGGTCCGGTGGACGCAGGATTCCACGTAAAAGGCCACATCGTCCACTCCGGGCCGGTCCAGAGAAAGGGGCACCTTGACCCGACCCTTGGTGCTGTGGGCCAGGGCGGACGTCGGCAGGCAGGCAATCAGAACAAGCAGGCACAGCATGGATGAAACAAAGGCGTTAGGCCTGAGGGTCGTCATGGTGTTCCTCCTTGTGGTCAGCCGCGCATTTTCCGTCGGTGAAATGCCCGAGTTCATGGTCATCGACCATCAGCCTGAATTCCTTCCTGAGCCCATCGTAGCAGGTCTGCCAGGCCTCCCGGTACCGGGCGTAGAGAAGATCGTTTCGGATGTATTCCTTTTTCTCATCGAAGGATTGCACCTGTTTTTCGGTCTTGCGGGTGAGCTGAATCAGGTAATAGCGATCCTCGTAGGCAAAGGGGTCGGACAGGCCATCCACGGACAGGGCCTCGATGACGGGCCGCCAGGCGGGACGGTAGGACGACAACGCTCTTGTCCCTGCATCACCGCCCCTGCTCCGGGTTTTCTCGTCGCTGGAATGGGTCCTGGCCGCGTCGTCGAACGCCACATCACCTTCTTCGATCTTTGCCTTCAGATCCGCGAGAAAGGCCGGGTCGTCATGGGCGATCAGCCGGATGCCGTAGGTCTCCGGGGTAGTGTAGGCCTCGATGTGCTCGTCGTAGTGAGCCCGGACCATCTCGTCGGTCAGGCTGTCCCGGTCGATTTTTTCCACCAGCCGGTCCTGCATCACCTTAAGAAACAGCTCGGACATCTGACGATGAAGCTCGGCCCTGATCCGGGGGTCGAGGTGCAGGTTTTCCTTGAGCCCCTTGGCGATGATCATTTCCATGTTCACGGCGTGATCGAACACGAATTCAGGGGTCAGCTGCTCAGGTTTGTCCCTGAACTGTTTCTGTTTTTCCAGAATCTCCCGATGGGCGGCAAGGTCCTCCGCCGTCAGCACCCCGCCCTTGTACCGTGCCACCACGGACCCGCCGGAATCCGACATTCCGCACCCCAACACGAACCCCGTCAGCACAAGGCCCACCAGAAAGGCCCCTGTTTTTCTTTTTGTCATGTCATGTTCCTCCTATTTTCTTTGTGTCATAAACCGTCGCCGGTAATGGACGGCCATACCGCTCACAATCTGTTTGTCCAGGGTTTTCAAAACCCTGGCCCCCGGAGGGCCGCCGGAGGCAAAAATCCCGAGGCCCTTCAATCCCCGTCACGATCCGGCCGTATACATGGCCAGCATCCCGGCCACCAGGCCCCAGGCCACGTAGCCCACCACGCCGCCCAGCACGATGATCAACGCGGGTTCGAGCATGGCGCTCATCCGGGCGATCTTGTCGGCCAGGAGTTTGTCGAAGATGCGGGCCACGGTGTCGAAGGCCTCGTCCATCAGGCCCGAATGCTCGCCCACTTTGACCATGCTTCTCACCATCACCGGAAAGAACGGGTCATTTTCGAGTACCGCGCTCAAGGGTTCCCCGGCCTGGACCTTGTCGTTGACCATGACCAGATGTCGCCTCACGGCCAGGTTGCTGACCGTATCGCCGCCGGCCCTCAGGGCGTCGACCAGGGTGATGCCGCTTTTGAGGAGGGAGGCCAGGCTTTCGGCGAACTGCACCACCACACCAAAGCGAAACACCGGCCCGATCACGGGAATGTGCATCCGGTAACGGTCCACCCAGAACCGAAGTTCGGGAACGGTCAGGCAAAGGACCAGCAGAGCCGCAAGGCCGCCCGCCCCGATACCCAGGGCCAGGCCGTGGGTGACGATAAAATCCGACGTATCCAGCAGAAACTGGGTGTTGGCGGGCAGTTTCCGACCGCCCATCAGCGTCGAGAACTTGGGGATCACGAAGGTCACCAGAAAGATCACCACGCCCAGGGACACCACCACGACCACGCCGGGATAGATCATGCTGATGATCAGCTTCCGCTTGAGGGCCGCCCGATTTTCCAGCATGACGGCGATGCGCTCGAGCACCACGTCGAGCATGCCCCCCAGCTCCGCCGACCGGATCATACCGGTCAGAAGATCGTCGAACACCGTGGGATGGGCAGCCATGGCCGTGGACAGGGGGTCGCCGCCCTCGATGGAGGCTTTGATTTCACCGAGCACCCACTTGAACTTCCGGGACTCGAACTGCTCGTGAAGAATGCCCATGGCCTCGGAAATCGGAATGTGGGACCCGATGAGGGCCGCGAACATCCGGAAGAACAAGACCACATCGGCGGTTCTCACAAAGCCCAGGCGATGAAGCATCGACGTCCCCCCCGCACCGCCTTCGACCCGTTTGATGTCGATGACGGTGAGCCCCGTCCGCCTCAGACGATCCACGGCCGCGTTTTCGTCGTAGGCCTCGGTCTTTCCCCTGACTTTTCCGCCGCTTGAATTCACGGCGCTATATCGAAAAACAGCCATCGTCTACTCCATGGTGACCCGGATGATTTCCTCGGGGGTGGTCAGGCCCTGTCTCATCTTGAGGATGCCGTCCCGGCGGAGGGTGATGAACGAAAGATGCTCGAGGGCATAGTCCCTTATGGTTTCCGTCCGCTCACGACGAACGATCATGCCCCGGACCGTTTCATCGACCTCCAGAAGTTCGAAAATCCCCAGGCGGCCCCGGTAACCTTTCCGGCAGTGTTCGCAGCCGTCTCCGCGTTTGATGGGAAAGGGATCGCCCTTGATCCGCAGAATGGCCATCTCCTCCGGCGTGATCATCACCGTCCGGGCGCAGTGGGGGCAGACCATGCGGGCCAGACGCTGGGCCAGCACCGCCCGGACCGAGGCCCCCACGAGAAAGGGTTCGGCCCCCATGTCCGCCATGCGGTTGAAGGCGCTGGGCGCGTCGTTGGTATGAAGGGTGGTCAGCACCAGGTGCCCGGTGATGGCGGCCCGAAGGGAAATGGTCAGGGTTTCCGCATCACGGATTTCCCCCACCATGATGATGTCCGGGTCCTGGCGGAGAATGGCCCGCAGGGCCCCGGCAAAGGAGATTTTCTCTCCGCTGTCCACCTGGGTCTGGTTGACGCCCCGCACGGTCAGTTCCACCGGGTCCTCGATGGTGGTGATGTTGGTGGTCTCGTCGCGGAGCATCTGGAGGGCACCGTAGAGGGTGGTGGACTTGCCCGACCCGGTGGGCCCGGTGACCAGGATGATCCCGTGGGGCATCGAGAGGTGTGACTTGAACCCCTCGAGCATGTCCGTGCCCATGCCCAGGGTGTCGAGGTCAATCCGCTCGTCGTGGGGCGGCAGAAGCCGAAGTACCGCCTTTTCCCCGTTGACCACGGGAAGGGTGCTGACCCGGACGTTTGCCCCGTTGATCGACACATCCAGGCTCTGGGGCATGAAATAAAAGGACCCGTCCTGGGGTTTGCGCCTCTCGGCGATGTCCAGGCCCGCCAGGATCTTGATGCGCGCCACCACCTTGGCGGCCAGGTCCGCGGGCAGCCGCTCGGTTCTGTGCATCATGCCGTCCAGGCGGAAGCGGATCGAGAGTTCGTCCTTTTCCGGTTCCACATGGATGTCCGACACCCCGGAGGTGATGGCCCGGATCATGATTTTCTCGAACAGCTCGATGACAAAGGCACTGTCCTCCACCTCGGCGGCGGGCCGGATCGTGATGGTGGTATCGAACTGACGGCTGAAAAACAGGTTCTGGAGGTTCTTGAGCTGCCGGGCCGAGGTGAGGGTCAGGCGCACCTGACGCTTGCACAGCCGGGACAGGGTCTGGAGCATGGTCTTGGGCAGGGGGCCGCTGCATGCCAGCAGAAGTTCCCCCTGGGCGCCGATGCCCACGGGAAGCACATCGGCCTTGAGGCACATCTTGGCGGGAATCATCCGGATCACGTCTTTGCCGATGGTCTCCACCGATTCCCGGAACAGGGGAATGCCCAGATACTCGGACAGGTACCGGGTCAGATCCTCCTCGCCGATCAGCCCTTCCCGCATGGCGATGGTGCCGATCTTTTCCCGCACCATGCGCTGGGTCGACAGCAGGCCGGACAGGGCCTCCCGGGTGATGGCCCCCTTTTTCACCAGAAACTCTCCGAAACGGTCAAGGGGAATCACATCGCCCTCCCCGTGTCCATATCCGTGTCCCGGATGCCCCGGGTGTACAGGCGTTTTTTCAGGGCGTCCTCGCTTCGGGCGGCGGCAAGGCCCGTGGACAGGCCGATCTTTCCTTCCTCGATCAGGCGGATCAGGCACTGTTCCATGGTCTGCATGCCCTGGCGGACCCCGGTTTCCACGGCCGAATAGATCATGTCGTCCTTGCCGTGACGGATCAGGTTGGCGATGCCAGGTGTGCTGAGCATGATTTCCACCGCCGGAACCCGGCCCGTGCCCGAGGCGGTGGGCAGAAGGCGCTGGGATACCACCGCCTTCAAGGTGGAGGAAAGCTGCTGGCGGATCTGGGCCTGCTCCCCGGCGGGAAAGGCCCCCACCAGGCGGTTGATGGTGGACATGGTATCCCGGGAGTGAAGGGTGGAAAAAACCAGGTGGCCGGTTTCGGCGGCGGCGATGGCCGTGCGCATGGTTTCAAGATCCCGCATTTCCCCCACGAGGATCACGTCGGGATCGGCGCGCAACGAATCCCGCAGGGCGTCGGCGAAGCTGGGCACGTCGGTGTGAAGCTCCCGCTGGTTGATGATGGACAGATTATTCTGATGCACGTACTCGATGGGGTCCTCGATGGTGATGATATTCCTACGGCTGGTGGCGTTGATGTCATCGAGAATGGTCGCAAGCGTGGTACTCTTGCCCGAACCGGTGACCCCGGTGATCAGGATCAGGCCGTCCCGGAGCTTTGCCAGTTGAGCGATACTCGGGGGCAGGCCCAGGCTCTCGAAGGTGGGGATGCCGTTGTGGAGCAGACGGACCGCCACGGACAGGGCGCCACGCTGATAATAGGCCGCAATACGGAAGCGACCCACACCGGGCACGCTCACGGCACAGTCCACGCTCTTGTTCCGGGCAAGCACCTCCCGGTGGCGGGTCGTAAGTACGCTTCCGATCAGCGTCTCGATCTCTTCCGGCGCGCAGGGCGGGCAGGCCATGGGGGAAAGCTCGCCCTTGATCCGGAACACCGGAGGCATGCCCGCGGTCAGGTGAAGGTCCGAGGCCTTGCGCTTCAGAGTTTCCCGGAACAGGTCCGTCATGTCGTTCGGCCGACGGGTTTCAAACGTCGCCTCGTCTTCGATCATCATGTTCCGCCCTCCCCTCTGGCTGCGTCCAACGGCGCGAGGATGTTTTCCCGGTTTCGGGTGATGGTCTGGTGGGAGCTCTTGCGCCCCAGGAAATCATCGGTGACCCGTCCGCCCCGGGCCGGATGGTCGATCACATGGGGCGTGAGCACGATGACGGTTTCGGTTTTCTTCCGGGTCTTCTTGGTCTCCTTGAAGAAAAATCCCAGAAGGGGGATGTCGGCCAGGATGGGCACCTTGTTGTCGGTGAGATCGAGGGTCTCCTTGATGATGCCGCCGATGGCGATGGACTGGCCCGAGGCCGCCGTGAGGATGGATTTGATCTCGCTCTTGCTGGTGCCGTCCAGGGGAAACTGGACAACGTCGCCGGTCCGGTCGTTGACCACGCCCACCGTGCTGTAATTGAGGATGGCGCTGTCGATTTTCGCCTCGAATTCCAGGGTCACGGTGCCGTCCTCGTTGATGAAGGTGGTCATTTCGACGTCGGTGCCCAGTTCCTCCCGCACGATCTCGACCTCGAAGGTGGTGACCACGTTGTTTTCACCCAAGGACACGGTGGAGGTGGTCACGTCGTCCCGCAGGGGGGTTTCCTCGCCCACGAAGAACTCCACCTTGCTGTTGTTGGCCGCCATCAGAAAGGGCGTGGACACGGTCTCGGCCCTCCCTTCGGTTTTGAAGTACCGGATCCTCGCGTTCAGGTGATCGCTGTTGAGGACCATGGACAGGGTGTTCGCCCCCATGACGCTGCTGCCGCCCATGCCGATGGTCGACTGGTAGGCACCGAACCAGCCCGAACCGCCGGTGTCGGTATTCGAAAATTCAAAAAAACTCTCGAACCCGTCATCCAGGGTCAGCTGGAGGATCTTGATCTCCAGAAGCACCTGGCTGGTGGGGGTGTCCAGGGTTTCGACGATCTTTTCCATCTCATCGAGCAACCGGACGTCCAGGGACCGGGCCAGAATGCAGTTGTTTCGTTTGAACACCGTCAGGATGGCCAGAAGGGGCTTGTCCCGCTCCGTGTCACCGGCTGGCGCGGCTGCTGCGGACAAGGGCTGAACCGAAAGAAGGGGGTTGCCGGAGGCGATGGACCCGTCGAGGGCGGCCTTTCCTTTCAGGGCCAGATCCTCGTCCGATGACCCGCCCACTTCGGCCTTTTCCTCGGGGTCGATGTGGCCGTAAATCTTTTCATCGTCGATGACGGCCAGATGCACCTGGTCCCCCATGGCGCTCTGAATCACCTTGGCCATGTCCGCCGCGTTGGTGTATCGGATGAAAAAGGCCCGGGTCTGGTCGCTCTGGCGGTTTTCCGTGTCGCTGACAAACTCCTCCCGGCTCATCAGGGTCATTACCCCCCGGTCCTGACGGTACCAGATGTCGTTGAGGCGGCAGAGGGCATCCAGGGCTTCACCCACGGAGAGGTCCTTCAGATACAGGGACACCGGCCGGTCCGAAACGCCGCGGGTGGCCACCACGTTCACGCCGGACAGGTCGGTCAGAAGCTCGGCGATCACACGGACCGGCACCTTGCGCAGAATCACGGACCTCAGCCGGGTCATGGGTCCGGCCGGGGAGCGTTCACCCGTCTGTTCCAGAAGCCGGGCCGCCTCCTCCGGGCTCTCGATCACCTGACCCGTGATGATCCGGACAATGGGCCGTTCGGGATCCATGGTGCCTGCGTCGGTTTCCGGCCCGGCAACGCCGGATTGTTCGGCCCGGGTCTTGAACGCATCTCTCATGGACGGAATGTCCTTGGCTTTTCCCGTCACGCATCCGGCTGTGCCCACACACAGGGCGATCACCGGAATCCACAAAAAATTCATGCATTTCATGGTATCTCCACCTCGTACCTGCGCTGGTTTTTATCCGTGAAGGTCACGGTTTTCTCCCGGATGTCCGTGACACTGAAGGTGTGGGTCAGCCCGCCCAGCCGCACCCTCACCTCGTCGCCTGTCCCCAGGACGGAAAGCCGTCCCGTGGTGGCCACCCTGACAATGCACCGGTCCGTCTCCTCGAAGCGAAGGATGCCCGAAAGGGACAGATTCCGAAATGCGCTGGAATAATTGTAGAGGCTTTCCCGTTTGGAGGGCTCCTCAAAGGGGTTCCGTCCGGTATCGGCCAGGCCGCCCCCCGCCCCCGTCATCGAAAAGACGAGAAGCATTAAAAGGCCTGCCGTCATTCTGGTTCGTTTCATGGTCTTATCCCTGGTCATATCATCACGTTAAAACGGATCGAAAGATCGCGGCCCTCGCCCCGTCCGATCGCCACCTTGTCAATCTTCACCGGATCATTCAGATTCCGGAGCCGGGCCAGAAGATCGGTGAATTTTCCGAAATCTCCTTCCATGTCCACGGAAAAAACGTTCCATTCGTACAGCGGTTCCTTAAGCTTTTCCCTGGCGGGTGCGAGGGCCTTCACCGTCAGGTTGCGCGCACGGATCAGGTCCACGATCTGGCCCAGAAGTTCGGTCACCTCCCGCTGGGCCCCGGTCTGGACCGTCATCCCTTCAAGGCTCTGCTCCCGTTCCGCAAGTTCTTCCTTCCTTTTCTTGATCCGGGCCTTCACGGCATGGACCGGCGGCACCTCGGCAAGGGCGTTGAATTCCTTGATCACCCCGTTCAGAGTGGCCACGGTCTTTTTCAGCACCTTTTCCTGGGGTTCGTAGACCCGCTTCATGTAGAAATAGGTGCAGGCCACGATCACCGCCGCCACCAGGCCCAGTTTTTCGAATTGTGACAGTTTTCTCATGCGCCCTCTTTTTTCCCGGTGGTGACCTTCAGTTCGAAGCTGTGCCGCCCGCCGTCGGCGGCCTTGAGGCTGACCAGTTCGGCGGCCACACACCAGGGACGTTTCTGGAGTTCCGCCGTATACCCGCTGATCCCCGACAGGTCGAAGGTCGAGCCGGTGACCGTAAATTCGGTGGGCGAGTTCTGGACAATGCCCGCCAGCATCACCTGGCGGGTCACGGCGTCGGCCATGCCGTCCAGGCTGTCGATCAGGTCGCTGACATCGTCGTCGGCCTTGCCCCGGACAAAGGCCAGTTTCCGCTCCATAAACTCGATTTGTTCTTCAAGCTCGCGGTCCTCCCTGAGCAGGGCCTGGTATTCGGCCACGGCGGCCTTGCGCTCGGAAAGCTGGGCCTTCAGGGTCTTGATCTGCGTTTCGTACACATCCTCCTTGTGCTTCATGTAGCCGTAATGGACAAAAAGCAGAACTGCCATGAAAAGGGAGGTGGCCAGGGGGATGATGTAGGCGCTTTTCTTGAGTTTCTGGACGGGGTCTTCCCGGTCGTCGATGCCCAGGGACCGTTCGCGCCGTCCCAGTAGTTCCCGGACGGCCGCCCCGGCGGTCCCGGCATAGGCCGCGTTCGAGGGGTTGTCCCGGTCTCCTGTCAACTGGGCCTTCCGCGCAAGGACAAGGGGGACGGCCCCGCCCGGACAGAACGAGGCCACGAAATCGACCACGTCTTTGTCCCCGGCCCCCACGCCGGTGACGATGAGGGGCTCGGGCCCGGGAATCTGACGGGCCATGAACCGCAGGGATTCTTCCAGCTCCACGCTCGCCATCTCGCCGTGCACATGGGCGGCAATGGACTCCCGGCTCAACGACAGGGTGCTGATCTGCTTGGGAACCCGGCCGTCCAGAAGGGCGAAGTTCGAATAATCCTCGCCGATTTCGAGCACGGCCCGGGGAGAATCCGTTCCGTCAACGGCAGGCACCATGAAGAAGGTCACGTCCGGCGGATACACTCGGACAAGACGGAACCCCGCCACCTTGAACCGGGCCTTGAGCGCCCGGTACACGTTGCGTTCCATGGCGGACACGCTCACGGACACCGGAATGTCCTCGTCGAGAACATTCAGTTCATCGTGGGAGGTTTTTGCCGTCTTCACCGGCTCCACCCCGATGAGCGCGTTGGTGCCGGTGATGCCGGTGTAGGGTTCCACCTCCCATTTGACCGCTTCTTTCAGCTGGGCGGCGGACAGGTCCTTGACCTTGTCCCGGTCCATGACAAGGTCGAAGGTCCGGGCCATGGGGGTGACGAAGACCACCTTTCCCATGGTGTGCTGGAGACGCTCGGCCAGGGCCTTGACCGCATCCACCGACGGCAGGTCATCCCGGGGATCGGGCCGGGACATGGCCGCCACGTCGATGACGTCAAAACGCCGACCCCGTTTTTCCACGAGGGCCGCCCGGATGATGTCTCCGGACACCTCCACGGCCAGCAGTGTTTGTTTGAGTCCCGCCCACATGGTCTTTACCATTTCTTAAAAAACAATCTCCGGTTTCAAGGCCATGATTCATTGCCGGGCAACCCAAACCGGAGAGGAGAATATCGTCCATCCCTTGTCTGCATTGCCGGGCCACCCGGCCAATGGTTATTTCCTTATTAGTAAACGACCCCCCGCAATCGGACGGGGTGGTGGGACCAGGGCAGCTGCATGTAGCATTCGTTCACGTGCATGTTCACGTTCACGAGCACGAGTACGGTAGGCCGAGACATGTTCGACCACCATCGTGAACGTGCTCGTGCTCGTGAACGTGAACGGCATGACTCCGTCCCGCAGGAAGGGGCCTATGTGTTTTAAAAATCATACTTTCGATTGCCCTGCTTCTATCCCGCGTCTGCATTGCCGGACCGCCCGGCCAATGGTTATGTCTTTTTATGCTCAGCGTATCGCCTTTTTCATGGCGGGCGGCGTCGCATGTCATAAGGAGTCGGGCCATTCGGCGGGCACAGCCCGCCCTACGACAGGTTTGCGCAGGGAAAGGCGCGCTTCGTAGGGTGGGCTGCGCCCACCAATCCGGCCCCCATCCTTATTAATAAATCAACGTTCCCATATGTATTCCCCGTCAATACGCCTCAAAATCCGCCGTATCCACCGTCAACGTCCCGACCTGCCCGCCCGTGGCCCGAACACCGACGGTGTAAATCACATGGGTATAATATTCCCCGGTGTCGATCTGGTCGTTTCCATCCGTATCGTTCCAGATAACGAGATACCGGGCCCCGGCTTTGGCGGAAACGGCGGTGGTGTCATCGTACCGGAAGGCCGGGTTTAAGGGACTGCCGTCCCCCGCCACCCAGTCGTCGGCCACCGTATCGCCGTCATGGTCGATCAGTGCCGAGCACGTGAGAAGGTCCACCCCGGCCACCGGTGCCTCGTCGCTTCGAAAAAACCGGCTTCTGGTCACCCCGGCCACGGCGTTCAGCACCACCAGCCGGTCCAGGCGGAAGAACCCGGGGCCCATCACCTCGTCGTTCAGAATCCGGACGATATTGTCCGCGTTGTCCGCCGCCGCAGGGTCGTACGTCACCGCCGACAGGTCGAAGGTCGGGTCGGAAGGATCGCCGAAATCATAGCGTCCGTCCGGACCCGTCGACAGAATAAAAAAGGCCCCGTCTCCCGTATGGGAAAAGCACAGAATCTCCCGGCCCCAGGCATCCCGCAGCACAGCGCCGCCTCCGGTGCCTGACGGCGCCGGGAGATGGCGGTACCGAAAGCCCAGGCCCCAGAGGGACGATGAAACGTCATCCGACGGATCGGCGCTGTTCGGGGTGCGGGTCCAGAGTTCCACCGGCTGACCCCTGGTGTAGGCCGCGTCACTGACGTCGCGGTCGTCCCAGTGGTCATCCGTGGGGTCCGGGGTTCCGTTATCCTCCCATTGAAAAAGACGGGGCCGGCGGCACAGATTGCCGGTGAAACCGGTGTTGTCGCCTGCGGGGCTGTCTCCGGCCAGGGCCATGACGAGGGTGTCCAGAATGTGTTCGGTGTCCCGGATCTTCCGTTTTTCCTCCTCGCCCAAAAGGGCCGCAAAATCCCGGGAGTAGAGTTTCATAACCAGGTTGTCCCGGTTCCTTTCGTCATCCGCGTCGTAGGCTTGTCCCATGGTGTCGGCGGCATCCACGGTCCAGACGTGGCTGGTGCAGGTGCCCTTGGACGGGTAGCTGCCCTCGGCGTCCGGGCCTTCGGAGATAATCCAGAACACGGTTTGCCCCGGCGCGTCCCGGTCCGCCGTGATAAAAAACCGCAGGGCCCGGCCCCAGCCGTCGCTGAGGCGGCCGTCGGTTTCAAGCATCCGGAAGGATTCCTTTTCATCGAAATGCTCGCCCAGTTCCGCAAGGGGGGCGTTGTTTCCGTCTTCCCAGGTTTCATGATTCGCGTGGGGCCCGGAAAGGTGAAAGACGGGCTCCAGCATATCGTACTGCCCGTCGGATTCGGCCCAGGACTGGGAATCCGACAGAACCATGTCCCGGGGGACCGGCAGGTAAGGCCCCTTCCACCCCTCCCCCAGATCCGCCCCCGGCATGGGATGGCCGGGCAGATCAAAGGGCAGGTCTTCGGGGTAGCGGGTCCAGAGGCCCCGGGGCTGGCCCTCGTTTTCCGTTTCAAGGCCCCCGATGTGGTCCTGATGAGTGGGCATGTCGTACAGCTTCCGGTAAGGCCGGTTCCAGCGGAACCGTTTGTTTTCAAAGGTGCCCGAGGGGCGGAAAAATACGAACGCGGGGTCCACGGCATAATCGGGTCCCTGGCCCAGGCCCGGCGTCATGGCCGAGGGATTTTCCCAGCCGATACCCGCAAAATCCGGCCGGATCTCCGCCTTAGCCTCCCACAACTCCGGCCAGGCCTTCATATCACCCACATACCCCCCAATCACCGGCCGCCCCGCATCGTCGAAACAATCCGGCGGCCCCAGGATGGCCCGCCGGATCAGGTCCATGCGCTCCAACGTGATCCTCTCCCGCTCCCGATTGTCCAGAATGCCCATGGCCGGGACCGCCATGGCCGCCAGAAGGCCGAGGATGAACAGGACGATCAGGACCTCGAGGAGGGTGAAGCCGTTTTTGGAGTTCACCACGGAGACACGGAGGGCACGGAGAGGGGTGAAGGGTAAAAACGGGTTGCTGTTGAAAGAGATGGAAAAAATGAAAAACAGGGGCCTCCGGCGGCCCGCTTTTAAAAAGCGGGGCAAATGGGTTGGGGGTGCAAGGGGATTGAACCCTGTGATGGGGAGTGGCCGCTGTGTTTTCATGACTTCCTGCGTGTAACGTGTCAGTTCTTTAGTTATTTATTTCACCATCGGATACATTATGGTGGTGTTGAATGTAAGCTCCATCACCCTCGTCTCAGGGCAACTGGTTTAAATAAGATTATTTTTTGAAAAAATCCCGGCGAAGCAAGCGCCCCGCCGGGATAATGGTTTCTCTATACCGCCATTCACTATAGCGGTCATGACATACGGTTAAGGCGTGGTGATACCAAGGGTACCGTCAACATCAACCGCCCAAAAGTCTGAGTCGTCAGCCGGAAACATATGGCCTTCGGGGCACATGGTGGCGTATGCATACGCTTCCTGGGCTTCAAAGCTGAAAAGACGGGCCTTGAAACCGGCTGAAATACCTGTGATAGTGCCATTGGCTGCAACCGTAGCCGTGGCGGCTGTACCGCTTGCGGTATCTTCGGTGTAACCAAAGGCAAGATATTGTGAGCCGGAAATACCTGTAGCCGCATCGGGAATCGCAGGAGCTGCATTACGATCAACTGTGCCCTGCAGACGGGGAAGGACTATGTTGTAGTCGTTGTAGGTCACGTTGTCAGCATTCTGAATTCCACCCGGGCAATGAGCTGCATTAGCGACCAAGCCGGATGTGACAATGCTGTTTTCGGGACCAAAGCCGAAAACAATACGTCCGAGGAAATCGCCCTCACCGTAATTGGTAATATCTGCCGCCGGAGCGGTGAAATCAGCACCAAGAGCGGCTCCAATCCCGGACATCATAACACCCATACCAGCTGCCAGAGGCATTTCAGCCATCGGAGTACCCTGGTCAGCCGCGGCAATACCTGAATTGTCATAGGAGTTGAGATTGAAAACCCGGCGGATACCCATGTCGGCCAAGTCATCAACTTCAGCAGCGGTAAGGTAATGAATTTCCGGGGCGACGCGTTCTGCAAATTCATCAGACAAGGTCTCAGGGCCGTTGTCCTCATTGCCGTCGCTGACGGTCGGTATTGCATAGGTGCCAGCCGTGACGTCCTGAACAACGATATTGGTCAGCTTGTTCGGAGCTTTACCTGCTCGTTCGTAGAAGGCGGATACCATCTGAATCATACGACTCTGGTTGCTGTCGCACACCGTGTCCACGGCGCCGCCGGAGATGCCGGCCAGACGGGGAGCCACCATGGCGATCAAAAAGCCCATGATGGTCAGGACGACCAGAATTTCGAGAAGGGTGAAGCCTTTGTTTTCCTTTACTTTTTTCCGCAGGGGGGCGAAAAGGCGTTTGAAGAAGCGTTTCATTTTTTTCTCCTTTTAAATACGTTGTGGGTTAAAAACCTGTACCTGATTACGGGCCGCCCCAACGGGGAAAGCCCGGTGTTCATGATCAGGCCGCAGGCGGGCACGCGGGTTTACCCCCAACGGACGAACCCTGGCGGGAGCGGTCCGAAGGGAGCGGCGCACCGGGACGGGGGGCATATCCCCCGCCTGCCGACGGCTCGTCTTGCCTTGGTTTCGGATCACAACCCCGCCACGGGGTCTGCGATGCATGATTTTTCTTTTTCTGGTTATGCGTTTGGCTCAAGTGGCCCTTCAAGCGCTTAATCAATACCCTTATATTTGACAGATTCTCGCGGTACGGTTGCTGAGCAAAGCAAAGCGTTTATTGACCACCCGTTCGCTACGCTCACTGAAGAGCACGAAGGCTCACGAAGAAAACACAGTGTCTACAACCTTCTTCGTGCTCTTCGTGTCCTTCAGTGAGCAACGCGAACGGGTGGTTTAACAATAGAAAGTTCACCTCCAACGTGAGGGACGTGCATAACCAGATTAATTTTTTCCCATCCCCTGACCCGCCCCGTTTCCGCCCCCGCAGGGTGCGGGGACGAAAAAGGAAGGAGTGGGTTTACGGGGTGTTACGTGGTTTGACGCTCCGGGGCGTCCACGACGAAGCGATACTCCTTGCCGCAGATCAGAAGGATCTCCTTCTGCCCCCGTTTGAGATAGCGCATCTCGACCCGGATGGTCCCGTACCCGTCATGGTAAAAGAGGTCCCGGTAAAGCCCGAAGAGCTTGTCCATCACGGGGTCGTGGTCTCCGGGCAGGGTGCGCGTCTCGTCTCGGTTCGGTTGTGTCGTTGTCATGGTCGTTTCCGGTGTGTCGGTTGTTGCCGCCGCCCGACCGTCGGGTGCGGACAGAAAACGTGCCGGGGGCATCCCCGCACACGCGTTTCCCCTGTCAGGTCCGGTCCTCACAGCGAGGCCCTCCGGACCGGCTTTCCGTCCTCGCGGCTCCCGTACCGACGAAGCATCTCGCGGACCCGGTCATCGAGATCGTTCACATGATCCCTCAGCTCCGCAAGCGCCGGAATCTGATCCGGATCGATATCGGCATCGTCGGCCAGGGTGTCGAGATCCATCTCCAGATGATCCACATCGTCGTGAATCCGCCGGACACCTCCGGCAAGCTTTTTCAGATCCTCATCGATCGTTCCCATGGATGCTCCTTTCACTAAGGTCGAAAAGAAAGTTTGTTATAATCGATAAAATTAGACTTGTCTAACGGCAGAAGCCGGAAAATTGACGGTAGAAGCCGGAAATGAAAAAAACCCGGGGTCAATTTTGATGCACTCGTAAAAAGTCGAATTTCAGACGGCTTCGTAAAATGTTCGAGATCAAGGCTTGCGAATCCCGAGGAATGAGGCGTACTTAGGGTACGCCGCAGTGACGAGGGATGACGCGTAACGCAGATATCGGACTTTTTACGGAGCCGTCATTTTTTTTCGTCAAGGTTTTCAGAAAGCGAGCCGAAAAAAGTAAAACAGCGTTTCATAGTCCATCCGGAACCCCGTCCGGGTGGGACGAACCGGGCTTGTCATCCGGCCTTGCCGGTGTTCTGTGTCAACAGACGCCGCCCGGTTCAACAGCGTTCTCGCCTTGAAGGACGTGTGAAACACGCGATGGCAAGCCGCCTTCACCGGCGTCAGGAATCGTAACCAAGGGGATTTCAGGCAATAACCGTGATGGTCTCGTAAAAAGTCAATTTTTGGACGGCTTTGTAAAATGTTCGAGATCAAGGCTTGCGAAGCCCGAGGAATGAGGCGTACTTAGGGTACGCCGCAGTGACGAGGGCTGACGCGTAACGCAGATATCGGACGTTTTACGAAGCCGTCAACCGTGTTTCAAACCAGCAAGGTGGGAGGCGTTTATGAACCGATGGACGACGCAGGGGATCTGTGCTGCGATGATGTTGATGTTTGTCTGGGCAACCGGATGCAGCGACGGGGGCGGCGGACAGACTCAGACCCCCACGATTTCCGTGGCCGGGCGGGTCAATGACCAGGACATTCCCGGAGCAGACGTGGTCCTCAGAAAGGACGGTGACGATACGGTCCTTGCCTCGGCCACCTGCGGCGCCTCTGGCACCTTCACCCTGTCCGTCGGCCGAACGATGATTTCCTCTGACAGCCTTTATGTGCTCACGGCCACCCACCCGGACACCGGCCTGACCCTCCGCTCCCTGATCTCCGGGGCGGACATGCTGGCGGCAGGCGGCACCTATGCCTCCGCCCTTACCGCCGTCAGTCCCTACACCGAAGCGGCTTACGCCGTGGCCCGTACCGAAGACCCCGAAACAAGCCCCCTTTCCTTCATGAAACGATCGATCCGGGTTACCCGGGCGGGACTGCCCCGGTCCACGGGGAACGATGCGGTGGACGCCTTGGCAGCCTTTATCAAAGAACACTTTACGGACCCGGACGCGGAACCCGGTTCGGCATACACCCTCGCCCTGTTCGCCCGCATCCTCTCGGTTCACTGGCCGGTGGTGTTCACGGAAGGATCGACCACCACCATCCCCCTGCCCGAAGAATTGACGGAAGCAGGGGTCGCCGTGTCGGTGACGTCCTTTGACGGTCCCGACAGCGTGACCGTGAGCGGTAACACGATAACGGTCGTCTCCGGAGCCGCCGACGTCCAGGGCCAGGCCGTCATCGGGCTTTCCCTGGGCGGGATGTCACAGGACCTGACCCTTCCGATCAACACGGCAGGCGTCCTTGCGACCTACCGGCACAGTTTCCCGGCCGGCAGCACCGCGTCCGAGACGCTGGGGGATCTGACCATACGGCCCGGAGCCCGGTCTTTTGATTCGGCCTCACGCATGGACATCACCGTTCTCGATCACGACGGCCTTGCCGGAACGGCCCTTTCAGGCATCACCATCGCCGCGGCCTTCGACATCCGGCTGACGCTGGAACCCAGTGCGCCGGTCACGGTGATCTACCATCCGGCCGTGGCCCTGGACCCGGACAAAACGGTTCTGATCCACATCAACGGAGCCACCAAGGTCGAACAGATCCTTTTTCCGGACAGCTATGATCCTTTGACCAACCGCATGACCTTCACCCTCGACGGATTCTCCCCCGTCCTCATCGGCGTTCTTCCCGATGCGCCGTCCTACACCACAGGCTCGACGATCACGGCGTCGGATCTTCTGACCGACAGCGCCCGGGCCTTCGCCTTTGCCCGGCAGATGGCCGACACCCTGTCCGATCCGGGGCATCTTGCCGCCCTCGAACATCTGGCCGGGGATACAGACACCTGCATCGCCTACCTCACCGTTCTTGCAGGCAAGGCCCTGGCCTCGTTCATGGCCCTGCCGGTCACCGATCGGGACGGTCTTGCGGCCTTAGACGGCCACACCTTCACGCAACGGTGGTACAGCCAGACTCCGGTGAACGCCCACGACGAATACTTCCGGATCAGAAGCCGGGTGATGCAGGCCCTCTACCGGGTGGCCAACGTCCCCTACGAACGCCTGACCGTGGCCAGGCTTACGGACTACATCGCCCGCCAGGGGGCGGACATCGAGTCGGCCATCAGCGCGCCGATCCTGGGTCAACCCGATGCGGAAGGGGCCTATTATTTCCCCACCATCGCCTACCGGGTGCTCAAACTGGGATGCACCCCGCCCCAGACGTTTTTCCAGAATGCCCTCGATCAGGTGGACCCTGCCCTCATGGATGAGGCCGCCTACCATGCGCTCTACCGGGAAATGATTGACTGGATCGACGTGTTTCTCGCCTACAAACGGTTCACGGCGCCCAAGGTGTCCACACCGGGCCAGAACGCGACGCGCCTTGCCAGTGTCCGCAACACGCTGATCCGTGATGCCGGACGGTTCTTCACATCGACAACCGGGGCCCGCTATGCCGGCATCTGGCTGGGCGGTGTCTTCAGCTATGGAACGGACAACGATATCGGAGCCGCCTCACAAATCCTGGCCGACATCAACGACACCCTCGATGCCGTCACCGTGTTCGCGGAAGACGATTCCTCCGTCAGGGCCAGGGCGACGGGCGATACCGAATACCCCCTGGGCTCATCGGTCAGGGGACGGGCCTGGGTCGATCACGGTTCCTACTTCCTTCCCCCGGAGGTGAACGACGAAATCGAAAACCTCGAAAACTGGCGCAATTATCTTTCCAGCCTGACGCCGGATATCTTCACCTGGTACCGGGATGCGGACGGCGACGGATTCGGTGATGAGGAACAGACCACCGAGGCCTACAGCCGCCCCGACGGCTATGTGGCCGACAGCACGGACCCCGACGACACCAACGCCACCATCTACCCGGATTCCCGGGAGATCTGCGGCGACGGCGTGGACAACGACCAGAACGGCCTCGTCGACGAAGGATGCAGCAGCCATTACAAAGGCACCGAGACCACCATTCCCCTGATCCGCAAGAGCAACAACCAGTTCCTGATCCCCGTGGACGTGGGCAACCAGACCCTGAACCTTTTGGTGGACACCGGCTCGGACGCCCTTCTGGTCTTTGCGGACAGACTGTCCGTCGACACCACGGTCGAGGTCTCGGCCACCCCCTTCACCAAAAGTTACGCCAGCACCACCCGGCAAGGGTTCCTGGCCCAGGCCGCCGTTCGCGTGGGGGCGTATTCCGATCCGGACATGACCATCATGGTGGTCACGTCCCCCACGTCGTCGAACGATCCCTCGCTCACGGCCAAGGAGGCGGACGGCATCATCGGCCTCAGGCGGACCCAGGGGGTATCGATCAGCAGCGGCACCGACTATCCGGACGCCCCGCTCAAGACCCTTTCGCCCGCCGTCAACAGGTTCGAGCTGAACCTCCCCCCCACGGGGCCGGCGTCGGTATCCTTCGGCCACATGGCCACCCTGGACCGGGCCAAGCCCCAGTACGTGTTCAAGGCCAAAACCTACACCTTCCTCGATCCCGAACGACCGGCCGAGGCCAGTTACGCCGACTTCCAGGCGCCGTTCCGGGCCAAGAGCCGGTTCGGCGAGGCCAACACCGGCGAGCTTGACGTCCTGTTCGACAGCGGCGCAGTCAGCAAGCTGGTTCTCGACACCGAGGTGGCCAAGGCCCTGGGCTACGATTCATTCACCCGGACCTGGAACATCGGCGACGACGAGGACATCGAGTTCAACCTGGTGGGCGCGGGAAGCACCATCACCATCTATCCCAAGTTCAAGGTCTCCGAAATCAGCGTGGCGCCCCTGAGCCGGATGGGCGTGACCTACGAGGCCGTTCTGGGCATTGACCGCTGGCAGCATTACGTGGTGGGCTTCTCCTCTCTGGACTACCAGAGCGGAGGCCCCGACGGAACCATCCTCATGCTGTTCCGGCCCAACCTGGCCGAAGCCTACCGGCAGACCCGGCCCGGAGTCCCCCTCAACTACCAGGATCTTTCCGGGCTCAACTCCATCGGGGACGATCAGTTCCCCACCGCCGACCAGACCGGCGACCTTGTCGCCTTCCAAAGCAACCGCCCCGGCGGCATGGGCGGCTGGGACATCTACCTGTGGCGCAAAGGCGAGGGGCTCCTCACCTACCCCAACCTGAACAGCACGGGCGATGACGCCGACCCGTCCCTTTCCGGAGACGGCCGTTACCTGGCGTTCTACTCCAACCGCAGCGGCGACTGGGACATCTATCTGTATGATATTGAAAACCGCGTGTTTGTCGACACCCCGGGCCTGAACGCCCTGGGTCTTGACCGGACACCCACCATGAGCACCGACGGGCGTTTCATCGCGTTCCGGTCCGAGCGCGACGGCGGCGAGGGCGGATCGGACATCTACCTGTACGATCGGGTGACCGAGTCTCTGGTGCCGTTGCCCGGTCTCAACACCAGCGACGGCGAGTTCGATCCGGTGCTGAACGAAGACGGCACCCTCATCGCCTTCGACCGCGACACCTATGTGGGCGGCAACTACGATTCGGACGTGTTTTTGTACAATGTCGCAACCCACACCCTCGATTCTCTTTCAGACATCAACGGGGACTCCTGGGACATGGATGCCGTGATCAGTCCCGGCGGCACCTACCTCACCTTCCACACCAACCGCCACAATCCGGCCATGGAACTCTATGACCGGAATTTCCTGATCTACAACCGGGAGACCGGACGGCTGGAGCTGTTCTCCGGTCTCAATTCCGAATTCGACGAAGAGGGGCTCTGCTTCACCGGCAACAGCCGGGGCATCCTGTTCCATTCCAGCAGGCCCGGCGGCCTGGGCGGATCGGACATCTATGCCTATACCCTGTCGGCCGATGCCCAACACCAGGAGACCCCGGCACCCGAAGACCTGCCCGAACAGAGCCTCCCCCTTACCCGCGATGAAGCCTCGGGGACCTATACCATAGCCGTCACCACGGACGACGGCACCGAGCTGACCCTTCTTCTGGACACGGGGGTGTCCGGGATGATCCTGTTCGCGGACCGGGCCCCCACAGGCAACCGCTGCAACGGCCCCACATCCGTCACCCTGCCCTACGGCACCCTCAACGCCGCCGAGCAGATCTGCACGGCAATCACCGTGGGCGGAGAGACTGCGCAAACGACGGCCCCCGTCATCCCACGCCAGAGTGATTACAACGCCCTGGTCGGCCGGTCCGACCTGCCCGTCGTGGACGGGGTGATCGGATTCAGAGGCAATATCCAGAACGAATTCAACCCGAAAATGCTGTTTATCGAGTTTTGCTTCATCGATGGCGAAGACCTGGGCCTGTCGCTCACTCCCGGCCTGACCATCGGCCGAACCCCGCTGACCTCCCTCGCCCGCGGGCAGGGCGAATACGTGTTCGAGACCTACCTGGACGGCGTGACCGATCCCATCGACCCGGTCGGCAAGAGCTACACCAACATGGATGTGACCTTCATCGCCAGAACCGACACGGGACAAACAAGCGGTGACGGCAACCTGGTCATGCTCAGCACGACACTCAACGACACCCTGATCCTGGACTACGAAACCGCCCGCAGCCTCGGGTATTCGGAAATCATCGGATGGGGGCAAACCTCCGAGGTCGGCCTTTTCTTTGCGGGTGACGTTTACATTCTCCCCGTCGAGATGGGGGCTTACCCCGTCGACAAAATCCTCGTGACCGATCTATCGGAACAGCATTGCCAGGCGGTGCTTTCCGCCGACCGCTGGATGGACAGCTTCGTCGTGGGGTTCGCCTCCGTCGACTACCAGTTCGGGGGCCCCTGCGGCTACCCGGCCCTGCTTCACGTGAAGGACATTCCGGCCCTCCAGGGCGACTACCTGACCAAAGGCCGCAACTACATCGCCCTGCCGGGACTCAACAGCTCAAGCGACGACGATTACCCCACCGTCAGCATCGACGGCCAGACCATCGCCTTCCAGAGCACCCGAAACGGGGACAAGGACGTGTTCGTCTACAAGATCGGCCAGGGCCTGATCGACCTGCCCGGCCTCAACAGCGCCTTCGAGGACGAGCATCCCTCAATCAGCGGGGACGGTCGGCTGGTCGTGTTCCATTCGAACCGTTCCGGCAACCCGGATATTTATCTTTACGACATCGAGGCGGGGGATTTTATCGATCTGCCGGACCTCAACACCGAATACGAGGAACGCCAGGCCTCCATCAGCGCCGACGGCACCATGATCGCCTTCAAAAGCCGGCGGCCGGACAGCGTGGGGGAAAGCTGGGACATCTATCTATACAGCATCACCGACCTTGCCATGGCCCCCATCACCAACAACTGGGTCAACACCGAAGCGGACGAAGAGGCTCCGGTCCTGTCCCATGACGCCTCCCTGCTCTCGTTCGTGGCCTATGACCGTCCGGATTCTATCGGCAGCTCGGACATGTTCGTCTGCGATCTGTCCATCGGCCGTCTGCTCGAACTGCCGGAAGGCGTGAACGAAGAATACTGGAACGACGGGATGATCGGGGTGGACGGGCGGTTCGTGCTGTGCACCTACTACGAAGACACCACCGACTACATCAAACTGATGGAACTCAGTTCAGGCGAGTTCATCTACCTGCCGGGCCTCAACACGGCCTATAACGACTGGGGCATGCAGGCCACGCCCAACGCCCAGTACATCGTGTTCGAATCCGACCGCCCCGGCGGCGAGGGCGGCTGGGATATCTATATCTATCAGCGCGACGAAACCGACACCAACTCCTACACCGTGACCACGGGCTACGACCAGAGCGGCTACGTGACCGATGCGGACGGCAACCGGATGGCGGACGAGGAAATCCGGGCCTACGACAAGACCGGCCGTCTGATCGGCACAGCCGTCACCGACGGAGACGGCAACTTCACGCTGACGGTGCCCCAGGGCTCCCAGCTGGGCATCTCCTTCGAATCGCTGACCGCCGATCTGTCCATTGTCACCGACGATGTGGGCGATGACACCTACGTGCCGGATTTCGAAGCCGGCAACCTGAAATTCACCGAAGTCTGGATCGAGGACACGGCCCAGGCGGGCCTCTCCTCCACCATCCACTTCGACATCGAAGCCACGGTGCCCAAGTACAACACCTATGTGAGCGTTTACCTCAAGGCCGGAAACCCCGGGGATTTCGTGGTGGACGACATCTTTGTGGCGGATTACGAACTCACAAGCCTCGTCATCGACAGACTCGGGTTCCGGGGAACGGTTGACGGGCCGATGGTCAAACAGCAGAAAGACACCACCACCTCGGTCACGTATTATCCGGACACGGGCAACAAAAAGGCCTATGTGGAACACACGTTCCTCGTGCCCCAGGGCATCGCCGACGGCGTGTACACGGCCGTGTTCGCCATCAACACCTACGATGTCACCGCAGAAGACGACGCCCTCCAGGGCGAATCGGACGGCGACCTTTCCGACAACTTCATGGTGGCCTCGGCGTCCACCATCATCGGCAACCCGACATTGCCCAACCTTCGAATTCTGTCCTACGAGCTCTACACCAACAGCTTCGAGCTGCCCGCATCCGAACCCGATCCCGACGTGGTGCCCGAACAGTACGACCTGAGCCTGAACCTCGAAGTCGAATCCATGGCCCAGGACACCACGCTGCCGGTTGACATCACCTTTGACCTTGTGATCGGCGGGACATCCTACCCCATGACCCTGGCCGAGCCCAACGAATACAACGTACTCCTTAAAAAAGACAAGGAGACTTACGCCGTCACCTGCCGCCCCGAAGACCGGGACGGGTACCCCGCAGGCGACCGCTGCGCCTCCCTGTACCGCCAGGAGCAAACCGGCAAGACCTACAGCCTGCATATGAATGCCGAGGCTTACGACGCCCTGTCGGGCCTGTCCGAGGACACCCTGTGCTACCTGACCGTTAAAGTGGACCCGGACCTCACCGTCGAGGAGTACAACGACAACCTGGCCGACAACACCATCACCCTGCCCATCATGTTCCTGGCTCCCGAGCCCGAAGCCAAGTCATCCAAGATGACCGCCCTGCCCGGATCGACCAAGAGCAACCTGTTCGATCTGCGCGGAGGGAACAATTACGGCAACGATGATTTCGGCATCGGTTATGAAATCGGGCCTAAAATTGACTATATGTACGTCACCTTCGAGGGTTACGAGTCACCCTATGCGGTCGATTTCAACGGAACCGGAAAAGTGACGGCAACGCTTTTCGGCCTTGATATCACGCCCCTTGAAGCCGGACCGAAATTTGACTTCGATTTCACGGAGACAGGCCTTAAAAACTCTTATTTCGATTACGGCATATGGACCTTCGGGCTCAGGGTCTTTGGTTACAGACACACCATGCCCAGTGAATTCCGTGTCATGGGTTACCTCACACTCTGGGACAGCAAGGACAACAGCGGAAACGAAAAATACTGCAAACGCAAGGAAAAGAAAAAGCACAAAACCTTTATGGTGGGCGTGATTCCCCTGACCGTTGAAGGGGGCGTGGTGGGTGAGATCGGCATAAGGGGCGCCATCACCTTCCAGGCAGGCAACAAACTGAATCTTGAAGCCGGGCCCTACGCCTCACTTGTGGGGTTTCTGGAAGCGTCCGTAGGCGCTCCCGGATTCAATGTGGGCGTGGGGATTGAATTGACCCTGATCGATATCATGCTGAAATTGAACCCCTCCATGATGGTCAAGCCCGAAGTTCCCATTGCCATTTTCGAACTCAAGGCGCCGGTTGTCCTGACCACGCTGAACGGGCATGCCTACGGGTTTGCCAGAGCGCTTTTCTGGAAATACAAGCATTACCTCATTGCGTGGAACGGCTACAGCTGGGAGGTCAACCTGTTTCCCATCTGGTACAGGGGTTTTGGGGCCACCAATCTCTACAACACCAGTTATTACACCCAAAACAACTTTACAGGCACTGCCGTGGCCGGGGAACGGACCGGGTTTCTGTCCACCGACTGGGGGTACGGCGGCCCGTCCGAGCTGAACGGGCAGGTGGATTATTTTTCCGCGATTTACGAAGGGTACTTTGAATTTTCCGCTGCGGACAAGTTCATCTGGGGAGAAAAAAGCGGCCAGGGCGGAGACTACATCTTCTATGTAAACAGCGACGACTATCTGACCATCAAAATGGATGATGAGGACATCCTGACCGATAACTTCGGCGAAACCCAGTTCACCAAGTCCGTAACCGAAGGGTTCCACAAGCTCACCGTCTATTACAGGGAACTGCACTCGCCGGCCCATTTGAGTCTGTACTGGACCTCGCCCGACCAGTTTGCCGCCTTCTACTACAACAACACGGATATGTCCGGCGATCCTGTGCTGTACCAGGTCACGGACAAGATCAACTGGAAGCTGGGGGACAAAAGCCCCAAACCCGGGCTGGTCAACGCGGATAATTTCAGTATCAAATACGAAGGGGATTTTTCCTTCCCCATATCGACCAACTACGCGTTCACGGCCAAAGGCGACGACGTGGTCCGGATCTATGTGGACGATGTGCTGGTCCTCAACAACAACGGCGTCTGGTACCAGCCCCACGCTGCTGCCGCCTATGTGACCGCCGGAACGCACAAGGTCCGGGTGGAATATGTGGAGTATTGGGGTGGTGCCGACCTCAAGGTGGACTGGGCTCCCATGAATACCTTTGTGGGCTCCTATTTCAACAACCGGCAATTCAAGTACGACCCGGTTCGAATCAGCGATGACGGCGGCTACCTCAAGGCGGACCCCGGTCTGTGGGAGCACTATTTCCAGGCCGATTTCGGATGGGGCAGACCCGCAAACGACCCCAATGTCAACTACGACTACTTTTCCGCACGCTGGGAAGGCGCCTTTTATTTCGATGGCGGCACCTACGACTTTGTCATGGCCCATAACAACGAGTTATCCGTATGGGTGGATGAAAAACTGATCGGATCCTACACCGAATACAACCGGTCGGAACTCGTCACAACCGATATTCCCCAGGGCTGGCACATCATCCGCATGGCGTATACGGAAGAAAATGAATTTGCCGCGGCCGTTCTCAAGTGGGGTAAAAGGCAAAAGGGCATCATCACCGAATATGCCGGAAAAAGTGTTGACTCGTCAGGTAATCTGATTGTTCAGCTGATCAACCGACGAACCAACATGGAGCAGGACTGGGGCAGTTCCGGACCCCAGGGGGACTGGTCCCTCGGGCCCGGTTTCCAGGTGATCTGGGAAGGGGATTTTGATTTTGACGCAGCCCCCTACCGGTTCAGATCCGGTGGTGACAACCGGGTGAGGGTTTACCTCGACAATACCTTTGTGGTCGAAGGGACTTGGAGAGATTGGAATGTCTATGACTACAACGCCATAGCCATGAACCCCGGAACCCATCGTGTGAAGGTTATCCATGATGATTGGGGAGGCATTGCCTGGTGCAAGGTATCCTGGGATAAACTCCAACCGAATATTTTCTACGGGAAGAAGTTTGATCACAAGCACCAGGATGCCCAGTGGAGCCTCGTTGCACCATCCACGTATTATCTTGATTACGACTGGGAAGGCAGTGCGCCCGCAGGAAACGTTGATAATTTTATGGTTGTCTGGACTGGAGTTTTTGACTTTTTGTCCGATGGGACGTATCGCTTCGTGGGCTTCAAGGATGATGACCTCCATGTCTGGATCGACAATGTCCATGTGCATCATAGTGGATGGGGAAATTATTCTTTTGATGTCGTCTTGAAAAAAGGCCCCCATTCCATTAAGGTCCGTCATTCGGAAGGGGGTGGCCTGGCCGAATTGGATTTCTCATACTATCGGTATAAATAACCCGTTTTTCATTTCAACGGGTAGAGGCAGCACATCACCTGTGGCGTCGGGGCCTTTTTCCAGGCCCCGGCCCATGGGTGTTGACGTCAGCCACGTTTGACGAAGCCGTCAAAAAACTTACTTTTTACGAGATCATCACGTTTAACCGAAAAAACGACGGCCATGGGAAATGGGCAGGCTGATGATGACCACCCCCATCTTCCCTGTCTGCAAAGCCGGTTCGTACTCTGCATGAATGAAAAGCTATAAAGGATGCTACCGACCATGAAAAAACGAACCTTAGCCGCCGTGGTTGCCTTCGTTGCGACCGTCATTCTGTTTATCTGGGTTTTCAGTCATCTGCAAAACACCAAATCCAACCCTGCCGGATCGGGAGATACCGCAGCGATGGCCCCTGAAAAGGCCCTACCTTCCCTGTCCTTCTCGAAGGATCTTGCGTTTGACTTTTCACCGGCCCCGGGCGAGGTTCTGTCTTACCGATTTGTCCTGAAATCAGATACAGAGCTTGCGTCGGATCTTTTTTCGATCAGCGATCCCAAGGCCCCGTCATCTTCCAGGGACGACTTTGTCCACCTGATGTTAAACACATCGGGAAACCTGTTTTTGAAGTTCTATCACCCAAAAAGGCCGGGTGAGGATCTGAACGTCGCCTGCATCATCGAGGACGTCCGGCTCACCTTGAACGACAAAACACCCGATTACGCCAAGGCCCTGGCCTTCCCCTTTGCCGTCCAGATGGACGCCAAGGGATACCTGAACGATTTCGTCTTTACCGCCGGCGTTCCCGAACAAGCGGCGATCATGATCAAAACGATTCTTTACGCCATGCAGACCGTCTATCCCAAAGAAAAGAAAACCACCTGGCAGACCCGTGAAATCGACGCATCCGGTCAATACCTGGCCGAATACCGTCTCACGGATGGGGAAAACGAAAAAAACGCCGTAACGGTGGAAAAAAAGAAAACGGCCTACACCCTGCTTCTCAACAAAGATGTGGACATGGCCGAAGGCCTTGCCCCCACCGGGGTGCGCATCGAAACAAGCCGCATCGTAACGCGTCTTCCCATCACGGGGGCCTGGATTGCGGGCACGGAGCAGATGGAGGTCACGGACATCATGACCGGAACGAAAAAACTCGGACGGAGCACCACCCGGTTTTCAGCCGAACGCCGGGACAAGGCTCCGGCGTCGGCGTTTGCCGGGACCTTCGATGAGGCTCTTTCCACCCTTTACTCGCCCGCCTATCTCAAGGAAAAATACAGAGAGACCGACCCAGAACTGTCCGCCCTTTCCGCCAATTTCGACCTTGACGCCGCCCTTGCCGCCTTCAGGGCCATGCGGGAATCCCTGACCACCGCCGACCGGCTCAATGCGGAAAAATTCATGATCAACTACCTGAGACAGAACCCTGAGGCCTGTTACGACCTGATCCGCATGATCGATGCGGACGCCGGCCAATCCCGTTTCGATCACGACGAGCAGCTCGAACTCTGGCGGCTGATCACCAAGGCCGGCCATGACGATGCCCAGCGGGCCATGCTCGAAGCCATCGGCAACACGGCGTACAGCGACCTGACCCATATCCGGGCCCTTGCCTACATCCATGACTTTGAATATCCCCAACCCTTTGTGGCTGACGGCCTTTGGCATTTCTACAATTCAGTGGATATGATCAAAGGGAATGACACCGCACGGGAACTGGGGAGCATGAGCCTTTACGCCATCGGCAGCCTGGGCAGTGATGAAAAGCTGAACCAGGCTCTCAAACCCGTGATCGGGAAAAGCCTGGTCGACAACCTGCAACGGGCCGACGACCCGTCCGTCCAGGTGATGACCCTCCAGGCCATTGGAAACTATGGCGGCGCCGATGCCATGGATGGGGTCAAACCCTATTTCACGAGTCCGGACGAACATGTCCGCATCGCCGCCTACGAGGCCATCCGAAGGATGCCCGGTGACACGGCCTTCGATGCCTTCAAAACCCATTACAGTGCCGAATCATCACAGAAGGTTCGGACCTCCGCACTCAAAATCCTGGAATCCATGCCCGCCACCGGCGAATCCATCGCCTGGGCCGGCCGGGAGGTGCTCACGGTCAACGAAAGCCAGGATCAGGAATCCCTGGTCAAGGTCCTGGGGCAGAACATGGACGGCCATCCCCAGTCCGAGGCGGCCCTTCGAGAGCTTCTTGCCCAGAAGCCCTCAAACCTCGTCAAGAAAACGGTCTACCGCTACATCACGCCCTGACGGGTTTGTCCGGCCTTTTTTTGGAAATGGCGATAAACGGGGCAGGAATGTCGGCGGAAACGGTTATGCGGATCTGCTGTCCATGATGACCTATCCGGGAATTTTACCCCAGAATAGCGTCTGTGTGACAAATGCATAATAATCTGAAAGATTCAGTATAAATTCAGGAGACTGGGGTTGGCACACCCGCCGGAACTCGGCCTGGTCCTCTGATGACAGTTCGCTCCCCCCATCGGGCCAGCGCATCATAAAAAGGTCCATCAGGGCATCGCGGATTTCAGGACTGAGGGGCGAATGGAAGCTATCGGCAAAGGTTCTCGCATCGGGCGCCTCTGTCCCTGCCTCGCGGAACCAGCTCAATGCACGGAGGAAATGTGTTTCCGGGTTCTTTCCATGGACAAATGGGGCAAGACCTCCTGACGTCGCTTTCAAACGCGCTTCCAAGCGAGGATATCCAGGGAGCAGATGTTCAGAAGACCAGCCTGAAATCGCTACAATACCACCGGGCTTCACCACCCGTGCCAGTTCTTTAATCAAAGGCAGCGGTTCCAAGGGACCATAGCCAATACAATCCGCGCTCCATGCCCAATCGAAGGCATTATTTTCAAAGGGGAGATCACCAACATTCCCTCTCAGGAATGCAATCCGTTCCGACAGTCCGGCTGCCTTCACAAGATCCTCACCACGATTCAAAAACGCCGTGGAAACATCAAGTCCGGTGACATGCCCATGGGGTCCCACCGCTTCGGCCAGCAGCATGCATTGAAGACCGACGCCACACCCCGCATCCAATCCCCTGCTCCCGGAAGGAAGCTTTAATGTCTCAATCATCGCACGAAGGGTTGGCGCTCTCAGGGAATTGGACGCGAAGAGACTGTTCATGTATGATCTTATACCCATCGTCTGTTTCCTTGTATTTTAAGAGTATACGCCCTTTTCATTTTCAACTTGTGGTCAAAAACGACAAGCTGCCTACCATGAAAGCCCATATCTTTCAAATACAGGAATAAAATCTCGTGGTAGGAACACCTGTTGCCAGGCGCCCCCCACACAGACCCGGACGTGCGGTTTTCCCGCATCCGGTTCTTCGGTTGCACTCGCTTCCGCGCGGATCTTCACAGTTACCCGTTACAAGATCCAGTTGCTATTCCCCGCAGTGAGGTTTGCTCGAATTATCCAGCCCTACATGGTACTTGTCCGGTACGAGTTTCCTTTGCGGACTACGTACTTCCGTCAGGTCCTTCCCCTTGTGGCAGGCTTTCCCTACCTCTGAGTACTATGCCTGATAAGACACCCCGAGGGCATCTAATCGCCTTACGACGACCCACCTGGATCGTGGATATCCACGCCAGGAGCACAACGGGGCTTCCCGAGTTCTACGGCGGATCTCTTCCTGCATGCCACGGCCTGATGACTCCGGTGGACCTCCACATCCTCGCCAAATCGGATGT
>NZ_BAAHXV010000016.1:0-101743 GCF_054657895.1 Desulfatiferula olefinivorans
AAAGGTGTACCCGGTTTTCACCAGAGATCCGGTGTTGCCCAGAACGGTGACCGGATCACCGTTGTGGTAGCTGTTGCCGTCCGTGGGCACGGCGCCTCCGGTGTTGGTATTGCCGTCATAGGTGACCGAGTACGTGGGCAATACCGGCGGAGAAAAATCCAGATCGTCAATCGACAAGAGTAAATTGCTGCCGCTGATGGTCACGGAGCTGATGTTCTGGAAATCAGTGTTTGCCGAAAAATCAAGGGTTTGAGTTACCCATGAATTGTTTGAAACAAGGGTCACGTCACTGCCGCCGCTGGGTGTGATCAGGATGTTTGCATCCGCCAGGGCATCAATGGCGAGTCCCCTGAAAAAGAACGTCAGCCCATCTGCCGCTGAAATGGTCAGGGAGGAATTTGTACCGACGGCCATGTAATAATCGGCTCCGTCATCCCCCAACGGACTGGTGCTGTCATTTGTCACGAACGTTCCGATCAATGGCGCTCCCAGGGTATAGGTGATGCCGTCGTTGGTGAATTGAGCGCCTGCCTCATTCAAAGCACTGTCATCATTGAAGTTTTCATCCGCCGGTTCGGCGTACGCTAAATGGAACGACGCGGCCATGACAATGGCCGTGATGAGAAGGGTCACGAGGGCTTTCATTTTTGTGAGCATTCGCATGTTGTACCTTATTCGTTGTTTATTAGGGGGGGGGGTGAACGATATTACGTGATGACCTTATCGTGCCCTGAATGAGGCGGTCATTTCAAATCGGAATAAAAACGGACTGACACGGCGGATTCGCGCTTCGGCGACGGACGACGCGACAGACTGCCGTCATGGAACATCATTTAATGTTCGGACATTATAGACGAGCTTCCAGACTGATGCAACGGAGAAATGATCGTGGGTTATGACGGCGTTTGCCGCAGGGCACCGGTGCCGGCCTCACTCCGGAAAAGGATTTCCACCAGGTTGCGGGTGATCTGCTCGTCGGAGAGTCCGACGAGGGCTTCGTCGGGAAAGGTCACGTGGTTTCGGAAGTGGGCGGCGATGGCGGCGAACAGGGTGATGCGGGCCTGGGGGGCGAGGGCTTCCCGGCGAAGCAGGGCGGCGAGGGCCAGGTCGGCCTCGGCGGGGGTGGTTTTCTGGCGGAGCCGGGCGCAGAGGTGGGGATAGGCGCGGAAGGAGTTGAACTTCCCGGCGAACAGCTGGGACAGGTCGGGCTGGGGGGTGTCGGGGGTCCAGACCACGATGGTTCCGGCGGCCAGGTCTCCCAGGCGCTGGTAGACGGGGGAGATCAGCATGAAGAGCCCCCCCAGCAGGTAAAAGGCGGGCAGAATATCCACCAGCCGCAAAAGGTTCCGGAGGGCCACCTGATCGAATCTCAATGACAGGCCCTGGGCGTCCATGACCCGCAGGTTAAGCAGCCGCTTGCCCACAGTCTGGCCGTGCCAGAGCCATTCCAGCACCATGCCGTAGCCCATGGACACGGCGAAATAGGTGAGGATGGACAGGGCCGTGTACACATCGGCGCTGATCAGGCCGACCAGGCCGAACAAGGCGGTGATCACACGGGTCAGCACGGCAATGCACATCAGATCCGTCAGAAAGGCCAGCAGCCGGACCAGGGGGCCGCCCAGGCGCAGGGCGAAGGTCAGGCCTTCGGGGGTGTGAATGGTCATGGCGGCGTAGCGTCGATCGTTCATGGCCGCACCTCTTCGCCGGATCGTCCGCAAAAAGCCAGAAAGGCGATCAGGGCCGTCAGTTCCACGGCACCGAACAGGATTTTGACCGCATAGGGAATGACCGGTTCGTGATACTGGGACAGAAAGGCCTCGACCAGACCGGCCCAGACCAGCAAAATCGACACCCCGGCGATAAGGGTCAGAAGATCCGGCCCGACGGCTCTCAGCCGGTTTCCAAGACCCATGGATTGCCCCCGGCCGATCAGGGCCCCGGCCAGCACCAGACCGGCCTGGCCCGCCAGAACGATGGCGGGAATTTCGATGGATCCGTGGGGCAGAAGCCAGCCCATCAGAAACACACCCTGGCCGGCCAGCAGGTAGTCGGCGACCACGGCCCCCAGCATCACGCCGTTTGCAAACAGAAGAATCAGGGTGCCGAGGCCCCAGGTGATCCCGAGGCCCATGGCCAGCATCGAGACCCGGGTGTTGTTGGCGATCAGCTGGGAAGAAAAGCCGGATTTATGACCGGCCAGGCGGTCCCGGTCGGCGCTTTCCTCCCAGGCCACGCGGTCCGCCGGATCACCCGACAGATGTGAAAAAGGCATCAGGGCCTCTTTGGCCTGGGGGTCCAGAGACAGGGCAAGGCCCCCGAACAGGCAACCGCCGGTCATGATGGCCGCAGACACCATGAGGGCCAGGATGCGCCGCCGGACCGTTCGGGGAAAATCCCGGACAAACCAGCGCAGCGGGGAAAAGGCCCGGCCGCGTTTGCGGCTTTCGTGAATCCGTGCAAAGGCCCTGGCCACCAGGGCTTCCAGATACAGACGGATGCCCTGCTCTGCCGAAAGTCCGGCCATGCGGGCAAGATCCGAGGCGGCTTTCTGGTACAGGTAGTAAAACCGCTGGATGCCGTCAAGGTCAAGGCGCATGGCCGGGTCGCGGTCCAGACGGTCGAGCAGGTCCTCGAGTTCGGTCCAGAACGGTTCGGCCTCGCGGATATAGGCGTTGAGATCAATAATCATAGACATTGCCTCTGCTTGATATCCAGATACTGGCCGATCAGGCCAAGGCTGAGGCCTGAGGGGTCCAGCTGAAAAAAACCGGTGTGACGCCGTCCCAGGGCCTTTTCCAGTTCCCGGAGCTGGTGCCAGAGGGTGTGACCGGCCAGATGCCCGTACAGATCGCCGAGATTTGGGGCATCCCGGGAGAACAAGGGTTTTGCCCAGGATGGTTTGAGCATGTTCACCACCACCAGATGCCGCCGGCTGAGGATGTGAACGTGGTTGAGAAAAGTCTCGGCCAGCACCGGATCATCCAGACTGGTCAGGATGATCAACAGGGACCGCTTTCGGAGCCGGGTTCCGGCAAAGGTGAACAGTTCGGAAAAATCCGGGGTGATCCGCCGGGGTTCGGCCATGTAAAGCAGATCCCGCACCGCGTTGTAGTGGGCCTTGCCGCTGCCGCTCCGGAGAAACCCCAGCATGGTGTCGGCGAACAGTCCGACGCCGATCCGGTCGCCCTGTTTTTCCGCGGCCAGGGCCAGGGTCAGGGCGGCGGTAATGTACCGGTCCAGGATGGTGTCCCCGGAGGCCGGATCCGTCTGTCGGTGATCGGGGGCCTCGTTCGGGTCGAAGATTCGTGCGCTGCGGGCGCTCATCCGTGAGGCGTCGATCATCAGGTAGATGTCCTGGGTGCGTTCGACCTGGAAGACTTTGGAGATGGGGGCGCCCCGCCGGGCCGTGGCCTTCCAGTGAATGTCCTCGTAGCTGTCTCCGGCCGTGTATTCCCGGAGCTTTTCGAATTCCCGTCCCTTGCCCAAAAGACGCCGGGACCGGCTGCCCGGGTCCCGGCTCAGAAACAGGCGGGCCAGGGTTTTCCGTTCCGTGGAAAGGTCCGGATAGACGCGGATGTCGACGTCAAGGATGTGCACGGCGCGAACAGCCCACAAGCCCAGAAGGGAGGGGCGATCCAGATAACAGCGCTCCAGCCGGTAACGGCCCCGCCTGCGGGCGGTCAGTTGGAAGGTCAGACGGTGGTCGGTGTGATGGCGGTCAAGCACCAGGGACTTGTCCGCCGTGTCAGGCACCAGGTCGGGCGTGAGGGCCGGGCCGAGGCGCAAAGCACCGCCGCATTCATTGGCGGTATGGATGTGAAAGGTCAGATCCCCGACCCCGTTTTGACTGAGGCGCAGCACCGGGTCGACGGTCACCACGACGTCCCGGGCCCGGCGCCGGGATATCAGCGCATCTGAAAGGGCCAGGGCGGCCAGAAGGGCTGCAAGGCCCCAGGCGGCGGTTCCGGTTCCGGGAATCAGGGCGGCCATCAGGCTCGAAGGGATCGTGATCATTCCTGAAAACACGATCAGTCGTCGGGTGGGTACCATGGGCATGGGCCTTTACCTGGGAACCGTCACGTCTGTGAGAATGTCGCCGATTACGTCCGAAAGGGTCAATCCCTCGATTTCAAATTCCGGCCGGAGAATCAGGCGGTGTTCCAGCACCGGCCGTGTCATGACCTTGATATCGTCGGGGGTGACGAAATCCCGGCCCGACAGGGCGGCAAGGGCCCGGGACGAGAGCAGAAGGGCCTGGGTGGCCCGGGGGCCGGCCCCGGTCAGCACCGAGGGATGGTTCCTTGTTTTCCGGACGATATCGACCATGTAGCCGATCAGCTCGTCGGCCACCCGGATGCCGAAAAGGGCGCTGCGCAGCCGGGACAGAGGCTCGCCGTTGAGCACCGGTCGGACGGTCCCCGAGGCCAGGATGGTTTCCGGGGCCTGATCGCTGCGCATCCGCTCGGCAAGTTGAAGTTCCTCGTCCCGGTCCGGGGGATCCATGGTGATTTTCAGCAGAAACCGGTCCTTCTGGGCCTCGGGCAGGGGATAGGTGCCGTCGAACTCGATGGGGTTCTGGGTGGCGAAGACGGTGAAGTCCGGCGACAGGACATGGGTGTTCCGGTCAATGGTCACACTGCGTTCCTGCATGGCCTCCAGCAGAGCCGACTGGGTCTTGGCCGGGGCCCGGTTGATTTCGTCGGCCAGCAGAAACTGGGTGAACACCGGCCCCTTGATCAGGGAAAAGCGGTTGTCGCTGAGGTTGAACACATGGGTGCCGGTGATGTCGGCGGGCATCAGGTCCGGGGTGAACTGGATGCGGTTGAATTCACAGCCCAGCACCTGGGAAAGGGTTTTGACCAGAAGGGTCTTGCCCACGCCGGGGACGCCTTCGATGAGTACATGGCTGCCGGTGAAAATAGCGACCAGGCACTGGTCGATGACCCGCGTCTGACCGATGATGACCCGGCCCACTTCGTCCCGGGTCCGGGTGAGGATGTCCTTGAGTTGTTCCGTATCCGTGTTCATGGTGTTTTTCCTTGGGACAGCAGGCGTCTGATCTCACGGTAGGCGGAAAGGGGATCCTTTACCCCGGCCTCGGACGTGGACACGGCGTCTGCCGCCGATAAAAGGGTGTGGCGTGTGTCGGCCCGGTCGCCTTTGAACAGGCGGATTCCGTCGCCGGAGCGTTTCCATTGGGCCACACAGACCCGGATCAGATCGCCGGGCGGGATGTGGCGTTTGTACAGACTGATCAGGCCCGAGGTCTGGTCCCGGTCCGACAGGGCCCCCCGCCGGATGGGCCGGTCCGCAGGGGGAACCAGGGGCACCGCGTTTTTCCAGATGAAAAGGAGTGCCAGAAGGGCCAGGGCGCAAACCAGGCCTTCCAGATCGTATTTGCGGATCAGGGTGGCGATGCCCGGTTGCATGTGGATGCCCAGGTGGGATTCGTCAAAGATCACCCGGCGGTGTTCGCCGATGAGGGCCGTCAGAAAAGCGGGGTGCAGATCCTCTGAAAGGCCCTCGTTGCTCATCATGTAGCTGTCCGAACAGAAGACAAGGGTTCCACGGCCCAGCGTCCGTTCGATGACCACGGGCTCCCCGTCGCGCCGGGCCAGGATCCGCCAGTCCGGGGTGAGATCGGTGAAAACAAGGGTCGAATACCAGGGCAGGGTCTGCGGACCGGACCCGTCATCGAACACGGCCGTGAGGGAGGACGGGTCCGGATCGGATGCCCAGGGTCGGTCTTCGATGGCGTAGCCCCAGATCTCCCGGAGGTCGACGGTGCGGATCCGGGGTGGCGGCGGTGAGCTTTCATCGTCGGGAGCCGGTTTGGATTCCGTCTCGGTGTCCGTTTCCTCCGGCGGCACCGGGTCCGGCTCGTCCGGGGAAACCGGGTCCGGCTCATCCGAACCCTCCTCGTCGGGGCCACCCAGGCTCTGGACGGGAAACAGGGCCACGACCACACGGCCACCGGCGTCGAGCATGGCGGCCAGGGGCTGATACTGGGCCTCGGGGATGCTGCCGCTGCCGGCCTGATCGCCGAGAAAAAACACCGTGGCCGGATCGGATGCATTCAGCGACGAGAGGGAGGCCCGGTGCCGGGACACCGACAGGCCCAGATCCGTCAGGGCATCGTGAAAGGCCCGGCAACCCAGGGGGTCGGACCGCAGCGTCGAGTAGGGCGGATAGATGTCGCCGGCATCGAACCGGAGGGTGAACAGATGAACGAGGGCCCATCCGAACAGACCGAACAGGAAAAGAAGGGCGAGGGTCTGACGGTGTTTAGCGAGCATGGCCGAGGATCCTTTCCTGGATGCGGGCGAAATCGAGAACATCGTCCCGGCTGACGGAATGCATGCCGTACCAGACGCCCTCGAACCGGGAGACACTGTCGGCGAAGCCGTGGACGCGCTCCGGGTGGTCATGGCCCCGCCGGGACAGTTCGTCCAGATAATCCCGGTTGGATTTGTAGCGGGCGAGGAAAAGCAGCTGCTGTTCGGAAAGCCGGGCCAGGGTCCCCAGGTAGAGGGCCCGCATGGCCGGCCGGAAATCGCCCTGATCCATGAGGGTGTGGGCCAGGCGGCTCCAGGAATCCGGCGGCAGATCGTCGGCCGACACGCTGTCGTCATTCAGGTCCACGGTGACCTGGGCCTCCGTCGCGACAGGCCCTGGCATCTTTTTCCCCCGGTTCCGGACCATCCGGAATAGGAAAACGATCAGGAAAAGGACAAAAAGTGCCGACAGGGCGTACAGGACCATCCGCAGGGATCCGCTTCGACCGGAGGGTCCGGTGTCCATGGACCCGTCCCCGTCAAGGGGGGGGAAGAGTTTTCTCAGCCAGTCCGCGATGGTGTCCACCCAGCGTGCTATGCCTTTGAAAAAGGCGGTCAGATGGGGGTTCAGCCAGTCGAAAAAGGCCTGGAGCATGCCGGGCTCATCGTTCTCGTCGATATCTGCAGGCGGCATGCGCCAGGCAAAGGCCCGCCTGTTCAAGACCTCATGCACGGCTTCTTCCAGCGCCTCGGGGCTGACGGCGGCGGGCGGGGCGATCCGGGCCGGAATCGGATCCTCGGTCAGGGCCAGGGCGCTGTGGGGCATGCTCAGGGCCGTCATGCCGAATCCCGCCGCAGCGATTGTCAGAAGGCCAATGATTGCCAGGCGTTTGAGACCGACCATCAGGTCCTGCCCCCCGGCGGCTGAGATGCCATGGAACCAGCGGAGGGTGTAGACGGTTTTGACCAGAGGATCCACGCATACATAGGTCAGGCAGAGCACGGTCATCAGATAGGTGCTGTTCAGGGGATTGAATCCGCCGAGGGTCATGGCCGATTCGATGCCCAGAAGACGCTTGGCCAGCTGGGGCAGGGCGTAGACGGCGATGGCCGCGTTCATCAACACGATCAGTTTCAAAAGGGTCAGGTAGAGGAGGATCATGTGGTTCTGTGCGGGCTCACGGGCGGCGGTTTTGAAGGTGTCCCGGACGATGGCGGTGACGGATTTTCCGGGAGGACAGTCGGCCACCAGGCAGGACTGATAGAAGGCATACACCCAGCCGTAGGGCAGGGTGATCAGAAGAGCCAGGGGCAAGAGAAAAGGTGCCGTGGCATGGACCAGGGCCTGGAAGGACAGGTGTCTCAGGGCTGCGGACGCAGACCCTCGCTGGGGCGGGGTGTCGTTCAGGTGGTCGAGGAGGCCCCGGGCAAAGAGACACTGAAACCCCTTCATCCAGACAAAAAGCAGGGCAAGGCCCAGGGCCGACACGCTCAGGCGGCCGGGGGCAAGGGCACTTTGGCTCATGTCGCCCCAGAAAAAAAGAAGGGCTGTCACAAAAGGCAGGGTTCCGGCATAGTAACGGACCAGAAGGCCTTTGGGAAGGCGTCTCAAAAGGTGGATGGCCTCTTCGATGAGGGCCGTGCCGGTCTGCTGACGGGGTTTGTCTCTGCCCATGGCGTTACCAGAGATCCTTGAAGATCGTGCCTTCGTGAAAGGCGGTGGGCAGCAAAAGCAGCAGCCGCCCTGCGGAATGGAACATCAGCCAGAGGATCAGAATGCCCAGCATCAAGGCGGCCAGGGAGCGGAGGGCGGCAAAGGTGCGTGTCCGGGGAGCCGGGCCGCTGACGTCCTCGCTCAGACAGGCCGCGCACAGCACGCGGCCATCGTGCTCGGTGACGCATTCCCGGCAGAAAAAACGCCCGCAGGACGGGCAGCGGGCCACGGCTTCGCGGAATCCGTGGTTGAAACAGCGCCGGGCCGACAGGCTGTTCATACGGTTCTCCGGCGCCTGAGGGCCCACAGTCCCCAGATTCCCACCAGGGCAAAGGCGATGATGCCGATGATGTCCAGGGTCAGAAAAACCGGATAGTCAAAGGGGTCCATCCGGGTGTGCAGCCGGAGCAGGGTCAGCTGATCGAGGGGTCCCTTGTCCTGACCGGCCCGCTGGAACACCAGAAACATGGTTTCGGCATAACTCTGGATAAAGCCCAGAACCACCAGGCCCAGACCGGCCCAGGCCGAGTGTCTGACCGAGGGGGAGAGACCGCTGTCCTTCTGGCGCACCAGGGCCGTGATGCTGGCGATGGCCATGGCTGCAAACAGAAGGGTTGCCGCGATGACCAGGAGATAGGGCCGGTAAAAGAGGGTGATGCCCGACATCACCGACAGCATGATCAGCATCAGATAAAGGGCAAGGTGCCAGGCTCCCGTCTCTTCCCGGCGGGGAAGATCGTCGGGGTCCACGGCCGAGAGCTGTTTGCGGACCGATGGGTCGGCGTCGGCCAGATGGGCCAAAACCTCGGGGGTAAGGGTTCCCTGGGCCTCGACGATGCGGTCCCTCAGCCGGGCGATCATGGAAAGGGTCGGCCTCATCCGGTGGGCCGGGGAAAGCTTTTCACGGCCCACCGCCGTGATGATCCAGCAGGCGCAGGAGGGGCCCGCAGCCAGGCAGAACAGACCGTAGAGCAGAAACACCGGGGCGGTGACCCAGAAAAACACCTGGACCGCGTGATCGAGTTTGAAAAGGACGGCGCCCGCGATCAGGCAGATCGCAAACACGGCGAACACGAACAGGGTCTTGGTCCGGGCCGTGGTGGTTTTTGACACCACCAGGCTTTTGATGTCCGTGTAATAGAACCTGCGGTAGTGTTCACTCATGCCGCTGGATACCATCAGAAGCAGGTGATCGGGGCCCAGCCAGAGGGTGTCCCGTCCAAGGGTTTTCCGTTTCTGTCCGGGAAGTCGCTGATAGGGTCTGGCAGTGGGCATGTCGGTCTCCGGCCGTCGTCGTTCAGGTCAACAGGGTGTAGAGTCCGGCCGACCAGGCCAGAATCTGAATGCTTGAAAAGATGCCCGCCAGCACGAATCGGATGCGGGTGCGCCCCACAATGCTGGTCGGGGCCTTCCAGTACCGGAACACCATGAAGAGCGACAGAGGCGCCGTGATCACGGTGATCCAGAACAAAAGCAACGGCAGAACCGACAGGCGGAGGGCGATGCCGTCATACAGGGTCCGGTGGTTGTCCAGGTCGTTGTTGCTCGTCTGATGCTTCTTCCGTTCCAGGCAGGAAAAGCAGGTGTGCCGCCCGGACAGCTCCACGTCGCAGAGGGCACACAAAAAACGCCCGCAGGTGTCGCAGGCGGTCACGGCTTTTTTGCCGGGATGATAGAAGCATCCGGCTTCCTGGTCCGACACAAGGGTTTCCCCGGCCTGAGCCGCGGGCGCAGGAGACAGGGCCGCAGGAAACAGATCCACCCGCTGCCGGGTTCCGCATCGGGCGCAGGGAACCAGGGTACCGGTATTGACCGCCTCCATGGGAATCGGGGCCTGACACTGGGTGCATCGCATAGGCGTTATTCCGTTTGAAAAATACGATAATTACAGATGCCGGACCCGGATCACCCGTGTGGCACAGATCCGGTCGTGAAGGGCGCGCTTTTCGCTGTCCCACCCCGCCATCAGGTAGCCTATGCCCAGGGTGATGCCGCTGACCAGTTCACCGAAATAGCGGGCAAAGCCCCGCATGTAGGAAACCTGACCCTGGTCGGCGGTGATGACCTTGAGACCGCAGGCCATCTTGCCCGGAGTGGCGCTGAAGTGACCGAGAAACAGGGAGCTGTAAGCCGCCGCCACCAGAATCTGCAGAAACATGGTAAACAATGTGAATTGCAGCGTCGCCGCCGGATCATCCAACACCGGGACCATCAGAAGTCCCATCACGAAGCCCATGAGCATGTTGACCACGCTGAGGATCAGGCCGTCGATGAACTTGGCCGCGACGCGGATCCAGAACCCTGCATAAACCGGCCCGCCCACGGAAACGCCTTCCCGGATTTTCTGGACGAACAGGGGTTTGCACCCGGCGCAGACCCGGGCGTTCTCAAAACGGACCAGTTCCTCATCGTAAAACTCACCCCCGCATTCCGAGCACCGGGCCGTCTCGCCGATGGGCTCCGGCGCCGTGACCGGCACGCCGGGAATCGGATCGGGTTCCTTGGCCTTGCCCGGGTAGTCCGGCACATCGGCCAGCCGGGTCCAGCCGGAAAAGGTGCTGTTCCAGACCAGGGTTTTGGCCGTGATCTGGCCGCTTGCCACACAGGCTTCGAAATCCGCCTCATCCAGGGGGCCGATCCGCTCCTTGCCTACCGCATAATACCACTGCATGCATGTCCTCCATGGGGGTGGTGAAACACCGGGGTGATAGGGTCTTTAAGTCAATGCCTTTAACTTAACGAGTGCTTTTGCTGTTTCACCTGATGGGCACGCGTTGCTTTGCCCATCCTACGGGCGACACAAGGTAGGATGGGCAAAGCGCAGCGTGCCCATCAGTGTCTTAAGTTAACGACATTGGTCTTTGAGTCAAAATCGGGATCGCACGATCCCTCCGTTCGAACGTTCAACCGGGCACAGGTCTGTGACGCCCACGGGAAGGCCTCCCCCCGTCATGGTGCATCCGATCCATTAGTATAGAATGTTATCTGACATATCAAGGGGAAAAAATGTGCGGAGACAGGCGGCGCGGATTCGTGTGGGTTCCGGGTTTTCCCCGGGAACGAAGGGGCGCTGGAACCTGAAAACCGCTTCACGCCGCCGCGTGCGGCATGAAGCGGTTTTTGGCTGAATCATTGCGCAGGGATTTAGAAGTTTTCAATGCGGTCTTCGCAGGGCAGGCCGTCCATTTTTTCCTGCCAGCGCTGCAGGGCTTCGTCGAGCATGTCGTTTTCTTCGGGGGTGTTGACCTGATAATTTCTGCCGTCATCCCAGGCGTATCCCCAGCGGTAAGGCTGTTTCCAGTAAGGTGATCCGCCGATTTCGGTTCCAAGGTAGAAGGCTGCGCCCAATTCCGGAATACCGGTTTTTTCCTGGACGCATTGGCCCAACCGGGCGTCTGCCAGCCGGCGCTCCACCCAGGTTCCGCCCCGCCAGTAGGCAATGTCGTGCTCAATGCAGCACTCACACCAGAGGTATTCCTGGGAGGGGTCCCAGGGGTACCCTTCAGGAACCACACTGCAGCCGTCAAAAATGAATTCATTGGGCTGGACGGTGGACGAGGGGGGCTCAGGCGTGCTGCCCATGGCAAACGCCGTGCCGGCAAGACAGAGTAACAGCAACAGACAATGTGTGGATATATCCGCTTTTTTCATGGTGTGTCCCTTCTTTTTTCAGTTGTCGGTCATCAAACAGGCTTTTTTCGGAAAAACGAAAACACTGCGAAACAATGTTTCCTTGTTGCAAGGGGTGTTCCACAATGGGGTGACCACCATATGGTCTTAAAAACAGCGGGTTAAACGACATGAAATTGACGCGGGGGGTCCACGGGTATAACAACCATTATCAGCCGGGGTTGAGTTGTTGAAAAATAGCGTATTATTTCAAGCAGATACATCAATTATAACCGGCGTAATAAAAATAACCCGGGTTATAAAAACAGGGGGGCGCCGAGGCCGCTATTTCCTTCCGTCCCTGGGCCTGCTGTCGATCATTTCCCCGAGACCAGCTCTTCGAAGGTTTCGATGAAGCCTTTGAGGTCGTCGACGATGCCGATGTCCGCCGCGTTGAAGATCGCCGCGTGGGGGTCGGTGTTGACGGCCACCACGAATTTGGACGCAGCCATGCCGGCGATGTGCTGGCTGGAGCCGGATATGCCGCAGGCGATATACACGTCCGGGGAGACTGCGGCGCCGGTGATGCCCACCTGGTAGCGGTATTCCAGCCAGCCCATGTCGATGAGGGGGCGGCTGCCCGCCACGGCGGAGCCGGGAATCAGGGCGGCGAAGCGTCGGATCAGGTCAAGGTTTTCGGCCTCTCCGATCCCCCGGCCCGCCGCCACGATGACTTTGGCCCGGCTGAGACCGGACGAGGCCGAGGGGTTCTGCTCGATGCCGGTAACCCGAAGGGCCCGGGGAACAAGGGTGTGGGTTTCGGTGGTGATGCGGCCGCGGTCCCCGGTGTGTGGCCGGGCGGGGAAGGCGCCGGGCTGGACGGTCACGACCGTCCGGTCGGTGCGGGGACGGATCAGGGCGTTGAAATTGCCCCCGCAGACGGCCCGGGAAAACAGGAGTGTGCCGTCCCCGTCGCGGTCGATGCCGTTGACGCCGGTGATGCAGGCGGCGGACAGACGCACGGCAAGACCCGGCGCCCATTCGGCCCCATGGGAAGAATGGGCGGTGAGGATCACAACGGCCCCGAGCAGTTCAGCCTTTTCGGCCACCAGGGTTTTGACGATTTCGCTGTTGTCGTGCACAAGGCCCGGCACGTTCAGATACAGCACGTCGAGGCCGGTCAGCCGGGCCGCTTCGTCGCAGGCCGCCGAAAGATCGTCGCCGATCAGAGCCAGCACGATGCGGTCCTTTGGGCCCGCGATGCGCCGGGCCGCGTCCGAAAGTTCCAGGGTGGCGGGTCGGAGCCGTCCGTCGGTCGTCTCCCCGATAATCAAAATGGAAATACGTTCCATAGGGTTACCTCATGATATCCTTTTGTCTGAACAGGTCCAAAAGCTGCCGGGCCTTGTCTTCCCGACTGCCGTCGAGAATCTTTCCGGCACGCTGTTTTTTGGGGTAGCGGATCACCCGGCAGGTCTGCCGGGTCAGATCGAGGGTTTCGGTCACGGTGGTCACGGTTTTGCTGTCGGCCTTGAGAATTTTCGACAAGGTGGGGTATCGGGGCGTGTTGATGCCCGCCTGGATGGTCAAAACACAGGGCAGAGTCACCTGGACCAGGCTTTTTCGGCCGCCCTCGATTTCCCGTTTCACGTGGGCGCGTTTGCCCTCCTCATCGAGGACCAGCTCCACCACCGAACTCACGCAGGGCAGTGAGAGGTGCTCGGCCAGCATCTGGCCGGTCTGTGCCTGCATCAGATCCTCGGACATGATGCCGCAGAAGATCAGGTCATAATGACCCCCGGCCGCTTCCCGGGCCAGGCGGGCCGCCACGGTGCCGGGATCCTGGTAGGCGCTGTCGTCATCGATAATGTGGATGCCGTCATCGGCACCCATGCCGAAGGCCCGCTTGAGCACCTCCCGGGCCCGTTCGGGGCCCAGGGTCAGAACATCGACCCGGACGCCTTGGGCACGATCCTTGATCAACAGGGCCTCTTCGAGGGCGTACTCGTCGAAGCGGTTCATTTTATAAGCGACATGGGCGCTTCGTGAAATCCAGGTTTCATCGTCCCGGATCGCAGTGGCGGATTCGGTCTGGGGGACGTGTTTGATGCAGACTAGAATGTTCATGACTCACCTTCTCCCTGGGTTATAATCAACCGTGTTGATATGAAAATAACCCGGCCGTCGAAAAAGATCAAGCCAAAAAGCGAACGCTCGTTCTTTTTTCTTGACAGACGGCGTCGTTCCCCTGTACTATCGTGCTGACGATGACAATCACGACCCGGCACGGCCGGGCGGCAACCGGCAAAGGACAACGCATTTTTATGACCCAGCTGATCATCATACGGCACGGCCAGGCATCGTTCGGCGCATCGGATTACGACCGTCTGTCGGACACGGGCGCTGAGCAGAGCCGGATCCTGGGCCGCTGGCTGGCGCATACGGGGACGGTCTTCGATAAGGTGATGTCCGGCACCATGAGCCGTCAGACGGAAACGGCCCGCCTGGCCCTCGGGGAAATGGGCCCGGACCGGAGCGGTCCCGTCACGGACCCGGCCTTCGACGAATACGACTACAAGGCCATCATCGGGGCCCTTCTGCCCGGCCTGATCACCGACAACCCGGCGATCGCCGATCTGTTGCCCCGGGTCACCACGGACAACCGGGCGTTTCAGAAGATGTTCGCTCCCATCATGGACCGGTGGGTGTCGGGCCGCTACGAAACACCCGGCACGGAATCCTTCGACGACTATGTGAACCGGGTTACCCGGGGGCTGCTTGGGCTGGCCGACGCCGGTGACGGCCGGCATCCCGCGGCGGTATTCACCTCGGGGGGCGTCATTGCCGTGGCCGTAAAACTGGCCCTTGGCCTGTCAAACACCGAGGCCATGCGTCTGGCCTGGTGGATCCGGAACACCTCGATGACCACGGTCAGTTACGGCAGGGGGCGGTTCAACCTGATGAATTTCAACGTGCTCTCACATCTTGACAAGGAAAACAGACCCGACCTCCTGACCTTCAGGTAGCACGGGCAAACGATAACAAGCTCACGACGGCATTACCCAACCACTTTGGAGGATACTTATGGATTTCAGCGTATCGCAGAAAATGCAGACGATCATCGGCATGATCAACGAATTTGTGGACAAGGAACTGATTCCCATGGAAGCGGAGTTTCTGACCCATGATTTCCACGAAATGCTCCCCGCCATCCGGGAAAAACAGGAGATGGTCAAGAAAATGGAACTCTGGGCCCCAAACTTTCCGGCGGAACTGGGCGGCATGGGCCTGTCCCTGCTCGAACACGGGCTGGTGTCCGAGGCCCTGGGCCGGTCTCCCCTGGGGCACTTCACCTTCTGGTGCCAGGCCCCGGACGCGGGGAACGTGGAAATCCTCCATATGTTTGGTAACGAAGAACAGAAAGAGACCTTCCTGAAACCCCTGATCCAGGGAAAAATCCGGAGCTGCTTTTCCATGACCGAAGTGGACATGCCCGGCTCCAACCCGGTGATGCTTGAAACCACGGCGGTCAAGGACGGGGACGATTACGTGATCAACGGCCACAAATGGTACACCACCGCCGCCGACGGGTCGGATTTCGCCATCGTCATGGCCGTGACCAATCCCGAGGCTCCCACCTACCTTCAGGCCAGCATGATCATCGTCCCGACCAACACCCCGGGGTTCAACCTGGTGCGTAACATTCCGGTCATGGGTCACACGGGCAGCGACTACGCCAGCCATGCCGAGATCCTTTATCAGTCCTGCCGCGTCCCCCAAAAGAACCTGCTGGGACCCGAGGGACACGGCTTCGTCATCGCCCAGGAACGCCTGGGGCCGGGACGGATTCACCACTGCATGCGCTGGCTGGGTGTCTGCAAGCGGTCCTTCGACCTGATGTGTGCCCGGGCCAACGAGCGGGTGATCGCTCCGGACGGCAGCACCCTGGGCTCCCGCCAGATCGTGCGCCAGTGGATCGCCGATTCGGCGGCGGAAATCGAAGCGGCCCGCCTGATGACCCTGAACGCGGCCTGGCAGATCGACAACATGGGCGCCAAAAACGCCCGGGACAGCATCTCCATGATCAAGTACCTGGTGGCCAACACCATGAACCGGGTGGTCGATCGGGCCCTTCAGGTTCACGGCGGTCTGGGCATGACCGATGACACGGTGCTGGCCTATTTCTATCGCCATGAGCGGGCGGCCCGGATTTACGACGGGGCCGATGAGGTTCACAAGATGTCCCTTGCCAAACGCATTCTGAAAACCTATGAAGGAAAGATCGTGAAATAGGGAATCGCCCCAAATCCGTCCCGGCCCTGGTCCGGGACGGTGCGGCGGTTAGGCGGAATGCATCATTGAAAATCAGCCATCGGGACGCCATGACATACGAGGAATTCAAAAAGAGGATCAGCGACACCAAGCAGGACATCTGCCGGGACGTGTATCGGAAAAATCAGGACAGCATCCGGATCAAAAAGGAAAAAACCGCCATCAAGAATTTCGAGAAGATCTTCGACGCGGTGTTTAAAATTTCCTACGCCAAAGGGTTCCAGGCCATGAGCATGCGGGACCTGAGCAGCGAAACCGGTCTGTCCATGGGTGCTCTCTACGGCTATTTCACCAGCAAGGACGATCTTCTGGCCATCATCCAGCGCCAGGGCCGGTCCATGGTCCAGAGGGTGCTGGCCGATTCCATGGTGGCCACGTCCGATCCCGTGGACAAGCTGAAAGCCGTGATACGGGCTCACCTTTATCTGAGCGAACTGGCCCGGCCCTGGTTCTTTTTTACCTTCATGGAAGCCCGGAACCTCAGCGAGGAGGAACTCAAATCCGTTCAGGACATGGAGTCCTATACCGAACAGATCCTGGTGGATATCCTCGAAGACGGGGAAAAACAGGGAGTCTTCAAACCGGGCAACCACCTGCTGACCGCCAGCCTGATCAAGGCCATGCAGCAGGACTGGTACCTGAAACGCTGGAAATACAAGAAACGCAACATCACCGTGGATGCGTACGCGGAAGGTATCATTGCCGTCGTCACATCCTTTTGTCTGGCCTGTCCGGCCCCGTGATCACGAACACACATGGAGACACGCATGGATTACATCGACAAACCCAAAGACATCAGAAAGGGCGAGGAACTGGATATTCCGGTTCTCGAAGCCTATCTCAAGGATACCATTCCCGGCCTCACGGGATCCCTGGCCATTTCTCAATTCCCCAGCGGCTTTTCCAATCTGACCTACCTGATCAGCGTGGGCGATACGGAAATGGTGCTTCGCCGCCCGCCGGTGGGGGCCAACATCAAATCGGCCCACGACATGGGCCGGGAATACCGGATTCTGACGGCCCTGCGGCCGGTCTATCCCTACTGCCCCAAACCCCTTTCCTACACCGAAGACCCGGCGGTCATGGGCTGCCCCTTCTACGTGATGGAACGGATTCCCGGCATCATCCTGCGCAAGAACCTGCCCAAGGGCTTAAATCTGCCCGCCGACGGCATGCGGGCCCTGTGCGAGAAACTGCTGGACGTCCATGTGGAACTGCATTCCATTGACGTGGTCAAGGTCGGCCTCGACAACCTGGGCAAGCCCGAGGGCTTCGTCAAGCGCCAGGTGGACGGCTGGAGCGACCGCTACCGCAAGGCGAAAACCCCGGATGCCCCGGACTTCGAAACGGTCATGGGCTGGCTGGCCGACAAGATGCAGAACGATACGGACCGGCCGACCATCGTGCACAACGACTACAAGTTCGACAACGTGGTGCTGGACCCGGCCAATCCGATGAACATCATCGGGGTCCTGGACTGGGAAATGGCCACCTACGGCGATCCCCTGCTGGACCTGGGCAACTCTCTGGCCTACTGGATCGAGAAAAACGATCCGCCCGAGGCCCAGGCCATGCGCATGATGCCCACCCATCTGGACGGGGCCCTGACCCGGGCCGAACTGATCGCCCGCTACGGCGAAAAAACCGGACGGGACATGAGCGCCATGGATTTTTACTACTGCTTCGGCGTGTTCCGCCTGGCGGTCATTGCCCAGCAGATCTACAAACGCTATTACGAAGGCGTCACCAAAGACGAGCGGTTCGCCCTGCTGATTGCAGGCGTTCAGATTCTTGAAAAGACGGCTCTCTCCGTCATCGAGCGGTCCAAACTCTGATAAAAAAAGGAGGCCTTATGGTCATCGTGGCGAAAATGAAGGCACTGAGCGGAAAGGAAGCGGAGATGGAGCAGCTGCTCCGGGACATGGTCGAAAAAGTCCGGCAGGAGCCGGGAACCCTCACCTACACCCTGCACCGGGACCTCGGCAACCCCGGCGTGTTTCTTTTTTACGAGAAATACGCGGACATGGACGCCGTGACGGCCCACAGTTCGACGGATTACTTCAAGGGCCTGTTCGCGGCGCTCAAACCCCTGCTCGACGGCAAACCCGAGATCGCCATGTACACCGAACTGGCCGGAATCTCTTAAGCGATTAACCATTTACCCGATATTCAACATCAAACGGAGGAACACATGGTCACCTTTTCCCTGAACGACAAAATCGCCCTGATTACCGGCGCCAGCCGGGGCATCGGCGAATCCGTCGCCATCACCCTGGCCGAAAACGGCGCCCACTGCATCCTGGCCAGCCGAAAACTCGACGACCTGGAGGTGGTGGTGAAAAAAATCACCGATGCCGGCGGATCGGCCGAGGCCATGGCCTGCAACATGGGGTACCCGGAGCAGATTACCGACCTGATGAAGGCCATTGAAACCAAGCACGGACGGCTGGACATTCTGGTCAACAACGCGGCGGCCAATCCCTATTTCGGCGAGATGATCAACGCCGAGGAATGGGCCTGGGACAAGACCATGGGCGTGAACCTCAAGGCCCCTTTCATGCTCACCCAGGCGGCGGCGAAGATGATGAAAAGCACCGGCGGCGGGAGCGTGGTCAACGTTTCGTCCATCAACGGGGTCCGGCCGGCCTTTCTCCAGGGTATCTATTCGATCACCAAGGCGGCCCTGATCAGCATGACCCAGGCCTGGGCCAAGGAACTGGCCCCCCACAAGATCCGCGTCAATGCCCTGTTGCCCGGGCTGACCGATACCAAATTTGCCAGCGCCCTCACCGCCAACGAAGAGATCAAGAACATGGTGCTGGCCCAGATTCCGCTCCAGCGGATGGCCCAGCCCGAGGAAATGGCCGGTGCCGTGCTCTATCTGGTGTCCGATGCGTCCTCGTATACCACCGGTTCCTGCATCACCGTCGATGGCGGCATGCTTGCCTGAAGGAGAGAAAGCCATGGAACAATGCGTGCTGTTTGACGTCAAGGACCGGGTGGCCCTGATCACCCTCAACCGGCCGGAACGCCGCAACGCCCTGAACCAGGCTCTTCTGGCCCAGCTTTATGACGCGCTGGACACGGTAGCCGCTGATCCGGATATTGTGGCGGCCGTCATCACCGGCCAGGGCACGGCCTTCTGCTCGGGGATCGACCTGGCCTGCCTGGGTACCGACAACCTGTTCGATCCCCGGGGTGACGGCTCCGACCTGCTTTCGGTGTTCGCCGCCTGCACCAAACCGATCATCGGGGCCGTCAACGGTCCCACCATCACCGGGGGCTTCGAGATCGCCCTCAACTGTGATTTTCTGATCGCCTCGGAAAACGCGAGTTTTGCCGACACCCACGCCAAGGTGGGCATCCACCCGGGCTGGGGCATGACCCAGATGCTCCAGGAGGCCGTGGGCCGGCGCATGGCCAAACAGATGTCGCTGACCTGTCAGTTTATTTCGGCGGACAAGGCCCTGGCCGTCGGGCTGGTCAACGAAGTGGTGTCATCGGATCACCTGGTGGACCGGGCCATGGAGATCGCCCGGCAGATCTGTGCGGTCAATCCCCAGATGATGATGACGGTCAAGACGCTCATTGAAAACCGGAACAAGGGCAGCTTCGACGAGGCGCTGGCCATGGAGACCCGGGGCTTTCAGGCGTTTATCCAGGCGTTCAAGGGCGGGCAATGAACGATCGGCCGATCCGGATCGACACCCATGTCCACATCATGACGGACCGGCGCATCCAGGGCCTGGCCCGGTGGATGAAAAAGGCCTTTCCCGGTCATCCGGTGGCGGAAACGGTGACGGCGCAGGATCTGGTTCGTGACCTGAAAGAGGGGGGGGTCACCCATTTTTTCAATCTGGTCTACCCCCTGTCGGCTGATGAGACCGATGACCTGAACGCGTTCAACATCGACTTCTGCCGGTCCGTGCCCGGGGCCGTTCCCGTGGCGGGGATCCACCCGGATACGCCGGACAAGGCCGGGGTCGCCGAACGCCTGCTCGCCGATCATTCGGTGGCCGGGTTCAAGCTCCACCCCTTCATCCAGCGCTTCGATCCCTGGGCTCCGCGCATGGATGATTTCTATGCCTTTCTCGAGGAGGTTAAAAAGCCCGTGTTTCTTCACACGGGCTTTGAAACGTTCTATGGCAAGGGCATGGCCGTGACGGAACTTCGCCGTCTGCTCGCACGCTTTCCCGGACTGCCGGCGGTTCTGGTTCACATGGCCTATCCCCATCTGGATCAGGCCCTGGACCTGCTCGACGAATTCCCCGACCTGTACCTGGACGCCACCGGCGTTTTTGTGTTTTTAAGGCACAGCTTCCGGCCCTATCTGGAGCCGCCCCTGACCGCGGAAACCTTCGAAACGCTTCTCAGTCGGCGTCTGGGGCAGTATCCCGGCCGGATTTTTTTCGGCTCCGACCATCCGGTGGGCTGGGGGGATGTGGGAAAAATTTTTAAAGACCTGCGTCTGGTTCCGGTGTCCGAAACGACGCGCCAACACCTCGAATCGGGTGCGGCCAGAGCCTTCATCGACCGGTTTTATCCGGGGTTCGACTGGAGCCGCAACCTTCAGGACCACGGGCCGGACGGCAGCATGTAAACAAACAAACGAAAGGACAACAGCATATGGCGTTTATGACGATCGATAGTGACAAATGCAACCATGACGGAATCTGCGCGGCGGAATGCCCGATGAAGATCATCCAGATGGCGGACAAAACCCCCACGCCGGTGCGGGGGGCCGAGACCCTGTGCATCCGCTGCGGGCATTGTGTGGCGGTCTGTCCCACGGAGGCCCTGTCCCTGGACACCCTGACACCCGACCAGTGCCTGCCGGTCAACACGGATCTGCTTTTAAATCCGGAGCAGGCCGAACATTTCCTCCGTTACCGCCGCTCCATCCGGACCTATAAGGACAAATCCGTGGACCGGGACACCCTCACCGAGCTGATCCGAATTGCCTCCCAGGCGCCGTCCGGCCACAACAGCCAGCCCGTCACCTGGCAGGTGATCGAACGCCGGGACGAGGTCAAACGCCTGAGCGGCATGGTCATCGACTGGATGAAATACATGCTCAAGGAACAGCCCAAAATCGCCGCCATGATGCACCTCGACATGGTGGTGGCCGGATGGGAATTCGGTATGGACACCATCAGCCGGGGCGCGCCCCACCTGATCCTGGCCAACGGGGAGAAAGCCAATGTCATGGCCAAACCGGCCTGCACCATTGCGATCACCTATCTGGAACTGGCCCTGCCGGCCTTTGGCCTGGGCGGATGCTGGAACGGATTCTTCAACGCCGCCGCCCTTTCCTGGCCCCCCCTCAAGGAGGCCTTGGGGCTGGGCACCAAAGAAAACTACGCCGCGCTGATGGTGGGTTTCCCCAAATTCAAATACCACCGCATGCCGCCCAGAAACGAGCCCCCCATCACCTGGAGTTAGGGGCCGGCGCTGATCGGGGCTTGAAGGATGTGCTCTTCAAGCCCCTTTCTTCGGCCGAGTCCTTATGCTAAGATCCACGCCGGTCTGTTTTTTGAACCGAGATGTCGAAAGGCTCCGCCCATGCATGAATTACCCGTGATCAACAGTATTTTATCGATCGTCCTCAAGCACGCGGCCCGGCACCAGGTCCGGAAGATCGTGGCCATCCATTTGCGGGTGGGGGTGCTGTCGGACCTGGAGGACCAGTGGATGCAGCAGTATTTCGACTATCTGAGCAAGGGCGGGGTGGCCGAGGGGGCGACGCTGGTCATCGAACGGGTCCCGGCGGTGATGTGCTGCTCGGCCTGTTCGGCGTCCTTTGAAATTGACGTTAAAAGCGGCACGAAGCCGGTCTGCCCGGCCTGCGGCGGTGAGAAACACAGCCTGGTCTCGGGCAGGGAATACTATATCAAGAACATGGAGGTCTTATGAACGACGTACGGATCATCGAGGTCAAGGAGGACATTCTGGCCGACAACCAAAAGACGGCCCAGGCCCTCAACGCGGAACTGACCGGGAAAAAGACGATGCTGGTCAACCTGATGGCCTCCCCCGGCGCAGGAAAAACCACCACGATCCTTTCAACCCTCGACCGCATCAAAAACGACCTGGCGGTGGCGGTGATGGAAGCGGATATCGATTCCAAAGTGGATGCGGAGAAAATCATGGCGTCGGGCACCCATGCCATACAGATCCGCACCGGCGGGTTCTGTCACATGGACGCCACCATGGTGAAAACCGGCCTTGACGCCATGGATTACGGCAGATTCGACCTGGTGTTCCTTGAAAACGTGGGCAACCTGGTCTGCCCGGCCGAATTCGAAACCGGCGCCCACCTGAACGCCATGATCCTCTCCATCCCGGAAGGTGACGACAAGCCCTTGAAATACCCGCTGATGTTTTCCGTCTGCCAGGTGCTCCTGATCAACAAGATCGATTACCTGCCCCTGTCCGATTTCAACCTGGACCTGTTCAAACAACGGGTTTTGTCCATCAACCCCGACATCACCATCTTCGAGATTTCCTCCCGCACCGGCCAGGGCATCGACGCCTGGGCCGACTGGCTGAAAAACCGGGTGAAATCGATTACCGGCTAAGGGCAGAGGGATGCCTCCGGCGGCCCTGCCGGGGGCCAACCTTTTCAAAAGGTTGCCAAACATGTTTTTTTTCTATTGGCCGGTTTTATAAAACCGGCCGCCGGAGGCAGCCGTCAACGAAATAGCTTGAGATGGGTTCAAAGCACTCACAAGGAGATGATCCATGGAAAAATCGATTTACGACCGGATGGCGGATAAAATTTTTCTTCCAGGCTCCACCCTGATTCCGAAGCTGTTTGCCATGATCGCCGACACGGAGGAGGCCGAGTTGCTGATGGCCATGCCGGGGAGCCCGGAGGAGCTGGCCCGGGATCTGAAAAAAGACGCGGCGACGGTGGACGCCATGTGTCGGACCCTGTATGTCAAGGGTCTGGCCTTCAAGTCCCTGCGGGATGGGCAGACCAAATACAAGATGTGCCGGGATCTGATCCAGTTTCACGACGGAACCATTCTCTGGCCCGCAGCCACCCGGGAATTCCACGATCTGTGGCAGACCTTCATGGAGACCGAGTGGCCCGACTACGCCCGGATGATCACCAAGGTGGTTCCCACGGCCTTCACCCGGGTCATCGCCGTGGAGGAATCAGTCGATCCCGGCAAACAGCAGGTCCTGGACATGGACAGTGTGGATGCCGTCATCGAGACCGCCGACGCCCTGGCCGTGACCCCCTGCACCTGCCGTCTGATCGCCCGCAAATGCGATCATCCCCTCGAGGTCTGCATCCAGGTGGGCAACGCCGCCCGCTACACCCTGGACCGGGGCACCGGACGGGCCATCGACAAGGACGAGGCCCGGGCCATTCTCCGGGACTGCGAGGAAAAAGGCCTGGTCCACGTGACCATGAACAAATCCCACGTGGGTCATTTCATCTGCAACTGCTGCTCCTGCTGCTGCCAGACCCTGCCCCTGATCATCTCCGATCGCCTGAATCTCACGGCTCCCAGCCGGTTCTGCGCAACGGTGGACCCCTCGGTCTGCTCCGGCTGCGGCACCTGCCTTGACCGCTGCCACTTCAACGCCATCACCCTCACCGATGACGCGGCTGTCGTCAACGAGGAGCTCTGTCTGGGCTGCGGCCTCTGTCACGGCACCTGTCCTGAATCCGCCATCACCCTCACGGAAAAACGCCCCGTGGATTTCATTCCCCGCTGATCGGACGGAGTGGCGGCCAACACGCTGATGCGTGAGGACATAAACCGGGCTTCCCGTTTGCCAACCCATATAAAGGGCCGGCAAACGGGTTTTATCAAACAGGGCATCTTCGTTTCAGATCGATTCAAACCTGATGCAAATCAGGGCACTTCTTGGGCAAATTGTTTTATCCCGATCCCAAAAAACTCCACACACGTATCATAAGACCCGTTCCCGAATACTAAAATCTTGACAAACAAGAAGGGTTGAATTTATTAATGAACAATTAAACCAAATGTTCATTAATAAATTTAAGGACCCTGTTTGCGCCATGAAAAAAAAGGCCAACGCCAATGATATTTACAAGGCAGCGTTAAAAGTTTTTTCCGAATTCGGTTATAAAAAAACGACCATGGAAGATATCGCCAAAGAGTTGGATATGACCAAGTGCAATCTCTATCTTTACGCTGAAAACAAAATGGATCTCTATGAAAATACGGTTCGATCCGCTCTCGTCAAATGGCAGGTTTACGTGATGGAAGCCGTTTTAACTGGAAAAACATCCGAGAATCAGTTTTTTACGATAGCTCAAAAAGCGATCGATTATCTGGATGAGGCCCCCGAATTGAGAGCCCTTCTCAAAAAAGATCCGGAAATTTTTCCGATGTTTCCCACGAATGAACGCTATGAAACAATTCACGCCGACTCTGTCGAGATGCTTAAGACCATTATTGAAAAGGGCATCAGTGAAAAGGTGTTCCGTCCTGTTAATGTAGACAATATTTCTAAGATTTTATTTTCAATCTATAAAATGTTTATTATCAGAATTTATGTTCAGGACTCGGCAGAAAAAGACACCATCAAGATGTTGTTCAACGAGGCTCTGGAGCTTCTAACAACCGGCCTGTTTACCGTTCATGCATTTAACGGAGAGGGCCCAGAACAACTTCATAACACGACATGACGCGTTGACGCTGATTCGTCAAAAAGGCCCCTGTTTCAAATAAACAACACCGTTAACCATCGCGCGTTTCTCCGACATACATATTGATGATTTCGTCAAAAGCATCCCATGACGGCATGTGAAAAACGTTCGAGCTTACGGCGTTGCGAATCCCTAAGGAGTGAGGCGCACTTAGGGTACGCCGCCGTGACGGGGGATGAAGCGCAACGATTAAAATCGGACGTTTTACGAAGCCGTCAATTATTGACATTATGGGATTCACATGGGCAACCTGTTTGACCGTGCATTGTCACGTTACTCACAATCAGAACTTGACCTCCAGCTGAAAGCACGATTTTTTTTCATCGTGTGTCTGTTCAGTATGCTCATGATCGTCATGAGCATATTTATTTCGGTTTATTTTAACCTCAAAGGGTTTCATAACGCAAAAATCCTGATCCCGATAATGATTCTCGGTTTCATCATGATGCCGTGTGCCTTTGGCTTGCTGATTTGCGGACATTTCTCCATATCCGCCCACATGATCATTATCATTAATCTGATCAGCGTCTGGGCCGTGATGGCTGTTGACAACAGCCCCCCATTATCGCGTCTTGATACGATCGTATTCGTTATCTGTATCCTGAGTCTGCTGCCAATGGCTATAACGCGTCGAAGGTCCGCCATTTTCGCATACGGTTCACTGAATATCGGATTCATGCTGGCTTTTTTTTATAACTATCGCTTTCAAATTCCCGTCTCTGATTTCGCCGTGATTGAATACATCAGTGATAACACCTTGGCCTGCATCATCACCTGCATTGCAGCTTACAGCGTATTCACGATCAATAAGACGGCTCTCGACAGGGCAAAGGAAGGGATTGAAAGACACCGGAAGACCGAAGCCATCGTTCTGGCTATCAACAAAGAACTCATGGAAAAAAATAGAAAGCTAAGCGATGCCCAGTCAGAAATCCTGTCAACGCATGTCCTTCTTCATGAGTCCGAAGAAAAATTCTCCAAAGTATTTCATCTGAGTCCTGTTATCATATGCCTTATCAGTCTTCCTCACGGTCGTTTTGTTGATATCAGCAATTCTTTCTGCTCATTGACGGGTTATGCGCCCGAAGACATCATTGGCAAGAACTCCAGGGATCTTAACCTGTGGGAAAACGAAACTGATTTTCAAATCATCCAAGACCATATTTCTTCTGAACAACAAATTCTGGAGATTGAAATTGTTGTTCGCTCACGAAACGGGAAACGGTTTACCCTGCTCGTATCCTCCGGGAGCCTATCCATAGCCCAAACCAACCATATTATTATAATGGGAATTGATATCACGAAACGGAAGCAGGCCGAGACGGAAAAAGCCCTTCTCGAATCCCAGTTGCTTCAGGCACAAAAAATGGAGGCCATAGGCCATCTCACCGGTGGCATAGCCCATGATTTCAACAATATATTATCTGTTGTCAGTGGGAACGCCGAACTTGTAATGATGGACAAGGGGCTCGATGCGAAGATTCTGGAACGACAAAAATCAATCCTTGATGCGACCCATCGTTCCACCAATCTGATTCGGCAGCTCCTGGCATTTTCCCGGAAGCAGGCGATCAACCCTAAAGTGCTGGATATCAATAAGACGATCGTCGGCATGCTGAAGATGCTCCAGAGACTGATCGGAGAGAATACGTATCTTGCATGGCTGCCCGGGCAGGGAATCGGCAGAATATTGATTGATCCGTCTCAAGTCGATCAGATTTTAGCCAATCTTATTGTCAATGCCAGAGATTCCATTCAGGATGTGGGCAAAGTTACCATTGAAACACAAAGCGTCGTCATAGATGACGCCTACTGCGAAGGGCATGTCTGGTTCCATCCGGGCGCTTATGTCATGTTGTCCGTCAGTGACAACGGTTGCGGGATGGACAAAAAAACCCTGGAGAAGATTTTCGAACCCTTTTTTACCACAAAGGCAGTGGGTCGCGGGACTGGATTGGGTCTGTCAACGGTATACGGGATTGTTAAACAAAACGATGGCTTCATTCATGTCTATAGTGAAGTGGGCAGGGGAACAACATTTAAAATCTATTTCCCGTTGATCGAAGGAGAGGACGATAAACCGGAAACGGTTATTCCCGCGAAAAATCATAATAACGTCTCCGGTACGGTTCTCCTGGTGGATGACGATATGGCGGTGCTTGATATCGGCAAATCCATTCTTGAGCATCTTGGGTTCACGGTTCTTACTGCAAACGTTCCGGAAAATGCCATTGATATGGCTTTGTCGTATAAAGAGAAAATTCATCTGCTGATCACCGATGTGGTCATGCCTCAGATGAATGGCCGTGAACTGGCACGCCGACTTGGTGAAATCGATCCGGATATCCGATGCCTGTATATGTCCGGCTACACTGAACATGTGATCGCACGGCACGGTGTTCTTGAAAAGGGGGCGAATTTCATGACAAAACCATTTTCGGTCAAAGAACTGACCGATAAAATCAATCAAACATTTAATTCAAAATAAGTGTCCGGCAACGGGACTGAAAAGAGACAGTTAAACCGAGAAAGCGTATCGGCCGCATGCCATTTGATCCCAAAAAGCTTTTTCCGAGACCACACGATTGATGAACCCGTAAAAAACGTTTCCAGTCCCAACAGTCCCTATATCCGAAAGGAAGCGCGTTAATCCGTCTTGATGCAAAAAACAATTATATTCCATAAATTCAGTTTAATAATTCATTTTTTGCGTATTCCCGGTGTCCGGACCCGGGACGGCCTTTGACCGGGCGAAGGTTTTCATCGATGACCCCTTTCCCATCAGAACCCCGGCGGACGGCGGTAGGCGCCGGCCACCGTGTCCAGCTGGGCGGCCGTGTCGAGAAGGGCCAGGTCGTGCCACCTGTGCCCCACGACCTGGATGCCGATGGGCAGGTGGTCGTTGTCGTATCCCACGGGCATGACCACCACCGGATGGCCGGTCAGGTTGAACAGGGTGGTGTAGGCTCCGTTGGCCACCATGTAGGGAAGGGTCTGACCGTCCACGGCAAAGGGCTTTTTGTAGATCGGATAGGGGCCGAAATACCGGTCCGCCTCGATGTGGGGATAGGCCGCCGTCGTGTGAACGGGGCAGATCAGCGCATCGTAGGACGACAGAAAGCGGTCCATGGCCAGCATATACTCCTCGCGCCGGGTCAGGACGGTCAAATAGGTTTCGTAGGACATGGGGTAAGCCATGGAAATTGTCGGCGTGTTTTTGCGATAGGAACTGCCCAGCAGATATTGGAAGAAACGGGCCACAGGCGGAGAATAGACACCGGTTTCAAGGTCGATCAGCTTGCCGTAGGTGCGCCAGGCCGACGTGACGTCAAGGCCCGGAGTGCTGACCTTCTCTATGGTGCATCCGGCGCCCGCAAGGGCCGCCGCGAACCGGGCCAGGGCCTCTTGTGTTTCCGCCGAGACAGGCACATCGCCGACGGTGTCGATCCAGGCGATTTTAAGATCCGTGAGGGCTTTTTTCGGAGGCTCGCTCAGTGGCAGATCGGGCACGTCCGGATCATGGCCGTCCGGTCCGGCAATGATGGACAGGCAGAGTTTGAGATCCTCGATGGACCGGGCCAGGGGGCCGATGGACAGCTGGTGGCGGATCGACCGGAACGGCTTGTCGGACAGGCCCGGTGACAGGCCGGTGTTGGGAACGCGGTGCTCCGTGGGCTTCAGGCCGTAAATCCCGCAGAAATGGGCGGGAATGCGGATGGAACCGCCGATGTCGTTGCCGATTTCAAGGGGCGTGAATCCCGCCGCCACGGCCGCAGCCCCGCCGCCGGTGCTTCCTCCGGGTGTTCGCGTCAGGTCCCAGGGGTTGTTCGTCACGCCGAAGAGAGGGCTTCGGGTCTGGTAATCCATGCCCAGGGCGGGCAGGTTCGTCTTTCCGAGGATGATGGCGCCTGCCTTGCGCAGGCGCTCAACCACCGGGGCATCGGCCTCCGGAATATACTCGGCGGTCTTTTCCATGCTGCTGGTGGTTCGCATGCCACAGGTGGCCACGTTGTCCTTGATCGTCACCGGCACCCCATGAAGGGGGCCCCACCATTCGCCCCTGGAACGCGCGTCGTCGGCCTGTCGGGCTCTGGCCAGTGCTCCCTCTCTGTCCAGGGTGACCATTGCGTTCAGGGCAGGGTTGTGCACGTCGATGTGATCGAGGCAGGCCGTGATGAGTTCCAGCGATGTGAATTGTCCGGACCGGATGCCCTCCGCCATCTCATGGGCGCAAAGAAACACACGGTCGTCGGTGGCCCTGTCCGTTCTGATGACGGCTGCCGCGCCCTGAATGTTCATGGGTGTGGTGCAGGCCTGAACCAGCGCAAGGATAATCAGAATGTAAAGCCCGGCAAGGGGTTGTTTCATGGGTGTTCCTCCGTCAGTGGGTTTTGAAAGCGTCCGATCCCGGCGAGCGTCGGATTCTTCGGCGGTGGAAGTATCTTGCAGAAACCACCGTGTCCATCTCGGCGATGGCCTTGTTCACCTGATCGATGCCCGACGACTGATCGGCGGATGCGTCGGACATCTGATCCACGAGGCCGGCGATGTAGAAGCAGTTGAAAGATAAGGGGAAATTATCATGCTTCGCAGGCGGGGTCAAAAAGAAAAACGTTTCGAAGCCGTGATTGGTCGCTGATGTCGTCACGCAGATGGGCGAAGGTTTGGACGAAGCCGGAGCGTTGATGCCCGCCTTGTAACTGGTAAAACCGGCGTCCCATTCATCCTCGCTCCGGAGAGAAAAAATGATTTCGGCTGGGGTGGTGATTAAAACCCGGACAGCGTTGAATTTTTACGTTATCGGGTGTTTCTTTTTTGGTGAAGTTGGAGTATGAAGGAAATGTGTGTTCTTCGAGAGTAAACATTCGCCGCTGATCAGGTGATAATCAATGCATTGAACCATTGCGTCGCAATGAAATACGGGAGCGTATGATGGTACGTGGTCTGATGTGTCTCAGCCGACCGTTACAATTAAGGGTCCGTCTGTGTGTGTTTGTGGTTGCCGGTCTTGTGGGGTTTTCGGCGTTTCCCGTCGCCTTGCGGGCCCAGGATATCGTATTTGAACGGCCGAGGGCCGGAGAAACGACCATTGCCAAGAAACCGGAAATAACGTGTCTGATTTCGGTTCCTTATCTCAGGGAAACCCTGTTTGTCATGGTTGATCAGACCGACATGACCGGCCTTGTGACTTTTTCGGAAAGCGGGTTTACCCTGACGCCCTTTCATGTCATGCCCGCCGGAAAGCACACGGTGTCAGTCCGGCTTGTGGATCGACAAAACAAGGTGCATGACGGGCAGGCCGACTTCGTAACGCGTCATTCCACGACCTTTGAAACCGCCACATCCGTCAACAGCATCTCCGCCGTTTATACGCAGCTGATGGCGCACGATGAGGACGGTAATGCCGGGCCGGGACCCCACTGGCGGGTCGAGGGCAATCTTGAAAGTGACAACACGGTGGGCCGGGGGCCCTGGACCATGGGTCTTACGGCCAACGCGCGCTACAGCGATCAGGAACACGGGATGGCCGAACCGGTGAACGATGGCCTTTATCTGGCGAATTACCTGCTCAGGGGTGACCTTGAGGCCGGTTCCGCCACCCTGGACGCCGGCCTGGGGGACCTGTCCGTCGAAGGAACCTCAAACACCATCGGCAGCCTGTACCGCAGGGGCGTGGCCCTGGGTGCGACGACCCAGGGTTTTTTCGTCAAAGGCTTTTCACTCAAAAGCCGCAATGAGTTCGGGGAACGTCCCGGCGAGGACCTGTCGCTTCAGAACACGGATCACCTTCTGGGCATCATCACGGGTGGGGCTCTTTTTGAAGAAAAGCTTACCCTTCGGGCCATTTACGCCAATGGCGGCGAAGATGCCGAAGCGGAAGCCTTCAACACCTGGCCGCCCGCCGCCGACACCAGGGGCGATGTGTTCGGTCTGGAAGTGAAAACGAACTTTTTCGACAACAGCCTCGTCACCCGCCTGGAGGCGGACTGGTCGGATTATGATGCCGACACCGCCGACGGCCGGGATTCGGACTCGGACAAGGCCTTTCAGGGCCAGGTTTCCGGCACCCTTGATTTTTTCAATTATGATCTGCTGTATGAATATACCGGAGCGGATTACCAGGTGATTGCCTCGTCGATCCAAAAGGACCGGAAAGGATGGACCACCCAGGCCGGGTTCAATGGCGAAGGCCAGTCGGTTCTGATAACCGTTGGACGCTATGACGACAATCTGGACCGAGACCCGGATCGGCCCCGGATCGGTTCCACCCAATATGGGACAACCTATTCGTTCACGAAATTCCCAACCCTTCCCATGAGCATTGGATGGCAGCGCTCCCTCCAGGACAGTTCCCATGAACCCGCAGGCGCGAGCCGGATTGAAAGCACCACGGATTCGTTTACCGGGTCCCTGTCCTATTTCAAAAACGCCTTCGTCCTGGGGTTTCAGCCTGCGTATTCGCAAATGGATGATGAAACAAACGCCGATTACGACACCCGCACACACACCCTGACGCTTTTTTCCGGATTCAACACCGAGCGGTATTCCCTGTCACCGTCCCTGTCCTTCAACCGCTATACGGCAGAGAGCCTCGATGTCGATCAGGATACCCTGAGCGCCAACCTTTCTTTTGCGCTCAGATGGTCCCACGGCCTCTCCCTGGACGGATCCGCCGCCTACAGCCAGGTCAAATCCGATGACGACGCCGTGGACCAGAACACCGCCTCCGGTGATCTTCAGCTCAGCTACACATGGCCCGAACCCCTGGGTCAGATATTTTCACCGTCCGTCAAACTGCAGCTCAGTCAAAACCATACAAGGGATGATGTCGCAGGCACGGATTCGGATGAGACCCGTATCTATCTGGTCCTTACCGGTACGCTTGCTCTGTCTTATTAGCGGATGAATGAGAAAGGAGATACTAAAGGTATGTTTTCAAAACACAGTCTCATCGCGTCGATCATTGTGGCCCTTGTGCTTTGTGCCGTTACGGACGCCCTCGCCATCACCGTTTCTGCCAGCCCGAATCCGGCCATTATCAACAAGGCGGTGACCTTTACGATCGCGGTCACAACGGATTCACCCCCCAGTGATATCTATATTTCATTCGGCGACGCCAGGGGAGACGGCCGTCTGGTCGGCACGGTGACCCAGACAGATTCCACGCTCCAGATCACACACATCTATGACAAAGCCGGGATCTACACCATCAGTGTACACGATGCTGATTTTGATGCAGAGCCTCCCAATCCGGCCACGATGACCTTAAGGGTCGAAGACTTCGACATCAAACGCATCGAAACCGTGTTCGACACGGGCAGGCCCGAGGTCACCCTTTTCCGCAACCAGCCGGCCCCCGAGCTGAGCACCATCATCAACTATTCCGGAACCGGATTCATCAAAGGGTACTGGGAGGTGGACGGGATTAAAAAGCATCATTTCTTCAAGCAATTGAGTGTCGGCCCCCAGGAGGTGATCACCTATCCTTCCATGCCGGGACTTTCCACCTTCAAGCCGGGCAGCCATGTGGTCCGTTTCGTGATCACCGAACCGCTTCTCGATATCCCCTTTCCCAGGGTGGTGTATTATGTGACGGAACAGGCCTATGTGACCGAAACCGAAATCGCCGTCCTCACGCCCGGCAGCGGCGGGCCCCTGCCCTTCAAACCCCTGACCCTCGCCTGGCAGAGTGTTCCGAATACCGAAGTCTATATGGTGCACATCTTTAAACAGCCGGACCAGGCCCCCATTTTCAGCGCCTACAGCAAAAAGAACAGCTACGCCCTGCGCCCGGAAATCCTTGCGCGTTTTTTGAAACCGGGTGAGACCTACCATTACACGATCCAGGGTTTTCATGAGGACACACGTCTGACCGGAAAAAGCGTTATGACTCAACTTACCTTTGATAACTGATTATTACAGGACGAGGACACGATGAACATGACCCTTGTGAAGAGGCTGATGCGGGCGCTTTCGGTAGTGTGCGCCGTGTGGCTGTCGAGTCTGGGCGCCCCGTGTTTTGCAGGACCTGACGCCGTCGGGAAAAGCCCGGTAACCCTTCATCAGGACACCGTCACCCCGGGGATCACAAACCCGTTCCAGCAGGCGGCACCCACCCTGACCGGTGTCTTCCCCAATACCCTGACCCAGGGTCAGGCCCTGAGCGTCACCTTGTCCGGCGCAAACCTTTCTTCCGCCATGGGCATCCGGCTGGGCGACGGCATCGGCACGTCGAATTATCATATGATCAACGACACCCAGGCCTCGGTTATGCTTTCCGTTTCAGCCCAGGCCGCGCCCGGAAAACGGCAGGTTTCCATTCTTTACAAGGATCAGCTCAGACCCACCCCGGTGTATGTCACGGTCAATCCTCTCTATGTGCCGCCCACCGTTCAATCCCTTGCGCCCAATGCCCTGAGCCGGGGGAAATCCTACAACGTCGTCATCACGGGCTCGAACCTGTCGGGCGTTAAAGGCCTGGATTGCGGTGCGGGCATCACCGCAAAAGGCCTGAAAACCTCTGCCGCGTCCCCGAACATGCTCACATGCACCCTCGATGTGGCCCAGACCGCCTCACCGGGAGCCAGAATCGTCAAGGCTGTGGATGAAAAAGGGTCCCATGCCGGTGCCGCCACGGTCACCGTGCTGGCGGGTCTCTCCGGCGTGGAGGTGATGACAGACATGGTGATCATGCCGGATACGCCCCAGCCGGACATGCCGCCGTCTGCCGCACCCCAACCTGTGGCACCGCCCAAACCCGTGGTCAAGGTCGGGGGGATGACCCCCAACCGCTGGTTTGCCGGAAAGACCTACGAGGTGTCCATTTTTGGAACCGATGTGGATGAGGACACCCTGCTTCATTTGGAAGACGGCATCACCATCGAGAACATCGATGTCAAAGCCGCCGGCTACACGACCATGACCATCCGGGTGGATGCGAAAGCCTACGGCCAGAAGCGCTTGAAGATGCGACAAAACACGTTTCATGCCTGGGCCGACACCGGCCTTTCCGGCTACGTGATTCCCTACACGTATCAGGCCCCCGTGCTTTCGGCGGCCATCAAACATACGGCGATCGAAGACATAAAGATCGTCAAAGGCGTTATCGAACTGGAAAAGCCTGAATTCGGGGATCTGTGGATCATGGAAAACGCCTGGCATGACAGCGGGATTCCCACCAGCGACGATGCGAACGTCTTTACCTGGGAGGAAAAACAGGCGGGCGGAAGTCAGTGGTATGAACTGCGCATCATAAGCACGTCCGGCAAGGTCCTGGTCACCCGAAAAATCGAAGGCTCTCCGCTTCCTGATTCGTTTTATGTTCCGGATGTGGCCTTTCTGACGGAGATGTTTGCGGCCATTCGACCGGATGACGATCCCGGAAAAATCACAACCACGGTGTCGGGAACCGATGGCGTCAAACGCACGACCTTCAAGCCGGACGCAGCGACGATTGCCGCGGCGGGCTTTTCGGCGGCGGCCGGGACCTCGTCAGGGTCGTCCTATGGCCCCCGAACCGATGAGGACTATATCGAAACACACAAGGACGAGATCGACTGCTACTGGGAGGTGGCGGGATTCAAACGGCTGATGTCCTACACCTATTCAAGCCAGGCCGGGAAATACCTTCCGGTCACAAGCGATGTTGAAACAGCCGTCTCCGAGCGCTGGCCCCTGAAGCTGCCCCAGTACAGCCCCACGGGCCTCATCTGTTCCAGCGCCAACACCGTGACCCAGCTGAACATCAACCCGGCCAATGACGACATCGGCGGAACGGTCGAAGGAGACAACCTGTTTGTGGGCCAGGATTTGAGACTGACGGGGGATTTCACCCTGGAAGGCTGCCCCTGGTCCATCGCCTCCACGCCCGTCTATGACGATCCCGAAACGTCTTATATGCCGACTGACCCTTCGACATCAACCTCCAACGCATCACAGAGTACCGTGATCCCGACATATACGGTCATGGGCTGGCAGCTTGACAATGTCTTTATCGACTGGGGTGACGGGACCTTTGACCGGCCCTATGTCGTTCCCAGGGATGTGGTCACGAGCATCGGCAGTAAAGTGGATAAAGATCCCACAGGGGTTCTCTCGCTTTCCATTATCCACAATTACCGCTATGCCCAGAAGTTTCCCGTGCGCCTGTTCGTCCTCCCCAGGGAAGAAGCCGGAAAGATCCACAGCATTGTTCAGGCCGCCAAGGCCCCCGTGGGCGGTTCGGTCTATCAGGAGACCAGGGTTTCCGATCCATTATACGGTGAACGTCTTTTCGCCTCCCTGTCCCACACCGTGACGGAGACGGCAGGGCCGGTTGCAGCCGGGGTGTCGAAAAATAAAACCGTTGCCGTGGTCAACAACCTGGGCTTCGAAGCTCCGGGCAGCAATGCCTTTCTGCTCTATTGCCAGCCCAAGGTCATCGATGTGAGACCCGATCCCGCGGCCACCGGCGACCTCCACCTGATCGATCTTTCCATTTCCGGCTTTTCCGGACAGGAAGCGACGTCTGACGGCGTGATCATGATCGATTCTCCGGTAAGCGTCGGGGTCGGGAAAACCATGACGCTTCCCGACCATGAAAAGAAAACCCTCCCACCCATCAAGAAAACTAGTGAAACCCTGACCTTTTCGGCCGCACCAGGCATGTCGGCAGCCATGGTGGTGGAGAATTCGGCGGCAGGCCTTGTCGGCAATGTCCATCCGTCTTCGGATGCGGTGGCCTCGACCTGTGATGCGGGGCTTTACGCCACGGTCCGACTGGAATACTTCGGTCTCGGGCGGATCAACCTGATCTGGAAGGTGGACGACATCGAGATCGCACACACGGTGGAAGAGGTGGGGCCTTCCCCCATTCGGACCGAACTCGATGACGACAGCCAATATACGGAACCTGAACGGCACGGGTTTGTGTCTTTTCAGTCGCCCAACCTGCCCCTTTCCGTCGCGGGCCTTCACCGGCTTTCCGTCGAGACCTCGGTGGTGGGGTTCGAGAATGCGGAATACCGCCCGGCCGTTCCGGGAGGACAGCACGGCGGGGTGTATCTGGACGGCATACCGGGCTCACCCGAATACTACCTGTATGTGAAACGCGCCGCCGCACCCAAGACCTACTGGGTCCAAACGCCCAGCCCCGGCCGGCCCTGCGCGTTTTATTTTCCGGTTTCTGGCGGCAAAACCTTTGTCGTATCCAACCTCCAGAACCGGATCACCAAGAAGAACGGGATGTTTTCCGGTGAAGGCACCCTTTATTTTTCACTTCCAGACGGCCCCAGCAGCATCAAAGAACACTTTGTGGACATTCATATCAGCAACTGGCAGGTGGACGAGAACTATGTGGTCACAAAGGGATACATCAACGAAATCAATATCGGCAAAACCATGGATGAACTGCCCGCGGTTTCGGCGGTGCTGAAAAAACTCAAAGGCCAGGCAAACGAGCCATTGACGGCGACCATGGATGTCAAAGTCAGGGATTCGGGCCTGCACCGGGTGGGGGCCACCCTGCCTCCCGAATGGCTGAATGCCGAAGCCGCCCTCGTTCCGGAGGACGGCTGGTACGCCGAGGGGCAAACCATGCCGGAAACCGAGATCTACTGGAGCGATTTCCGTATTTCCTCCAATGATGTGATCCTGGATCTCAGCTGGAAACGGGGGGATGCGCCTGTGTCGGATGACACCCTGACGATTCCCGGCCTTGGCGGCACTCCGGCAACGCAGGTCACGCTCCCCTCAGGCAACACGAGCGTCACCCTGCCCCAAAGCGGTTCATCGACCGCCAAGACCAAATCGTCAAAAAACAAGCCCATCACGGCGCAGGACAGTATCGTCTCATCCATGACCCAGGACATGGGCGTTCCGCAGGCCGCCTATTTCATCCCCTGGGCCGGTGTCAACCTGGGGACGGCCCGCATCTATCCCTACCTGTTCAACCTGGCCGACCTCACGGTGGACGCCAAAGGCTGGAGTATCACGGACCGGGGTATTGTCGGAAAGGCGCGGTTCAATCAGTTCGAATACAAACTGGGCGACGGCAGCATCAGCTTCGATGCCATCGATATCGAATCGGGTGATCATCACCTTGAGGCGAACTACAAAGGGGTCAAGGTCCATATTCCCTGGCCCGATGTGACCCTGGACGGCGGCGATGCCACGGTCAGCTATACCCAGGGTGAGGAAGCGGCCAACATCGCCTTTCATTTCAATGTCACCGATAAGGTGGTGGAAGAGTACGATAACGTGACCATGAGCGTTGCCGTCAAAGGGTTTGAAAAACGCGGTTCCGGATGGGGCATTTTAACGGACACGACCTTCGATTTTACCGACGGTCAGGACCCCTTTGCCACGGCCGTTCTGACCGACCTGTTCTTCAACGTTTTCGGGGTCGCCCATTTTACGGACAGCGGGGATCAGGCGAAAAACCGTTTCATCCCCTTTGACAGGGCAACGACCTTCGGGAAAACGGACTTCACCCTGGCCGGTCTCAACGTCCACGCACAGACCGATTTCCAGAAAGAGGAGCGGCTCTCCTTTTTATTCAACGGCCGGATCCGGTTTGGAGATGCCTTCAACGCGCCGGATGTAAATGTGACCTACGGCATCGACAGGCCCCCGGGAAAGGACATTCAGGCCACAGGGCCGTCCCATTCAAAAATCACCCTCTGTTCGGATTTCCATCCGGCCGGGGAACCCTTGTCCAGTATCGAGGTCAGCCCGACGCTCGATCTTTCCGGCGGGGGAACCACCGTGTACGATGTCCCGGACGAGGACAATCCCGTCGTCGCCTTTCTGCTTCCCAGCGCCTGGGCCGCGACGCCTGTCACGGATACCTTCCGGGGGGACGTGAATCCCGAGATGTTCGGGGTCACCCTGCCTGCCGCGGTCCGGGCCAAATTCCGCTATGGAAAGCATAACGGTCAAACCTACTGGCTGACCCACCTTTCGGGCAGCGGCATCGATGTGCCGATTTTCACCAGCGGCGTCAATCTGAAGGCGGTCGAAGGCGGCATCGCCCACGGCTTCAATGCAAACGTCTTTGACGGCGACCCCATGGAGGCGATACCCGAAGGGGACGACACCTTTTATTCCGCCGGCGTCACCATCGGATCACCCTCGTCCGTCGGCAACATCTATTCGCTCAGGGGTGTTCTGACCGTGCGGATGACGGACGTCCTCATCAAGATAACCTGTAATCCGGTCTACATCTTCGGCATCAATGTCGGCGGCGGCTATTTCGCCTATCTGAACAAGGAATTTTACGGCAGTATCCATGGGAATTTAAGCCTCTATGGCGGGGTCTTGAAATGCGAGATCCCCAATATCCCCTTTGATGAGAACAATCCCGGAAAAATCGGTCAGGTGGGCCTTCACTTTTCTGACAGTGAATGGGAGATCCATGCGGGCCTTCCCAATGACCCCGTGGAAATCACGTTGTTCAACCGGGCCGGTGTGGCGGGTTTCTATCAGTTCGGATACCCCGTGGGGTACCATGTGGGCGGCCACCTGGGCTTTGATACGAAAAAGCTGTGCCTGAAACTTTTTGCGGCCAGGGCCTATGCCGATGCCAACATGTCCGTGGGCATTGCCCCGGGTTCGCTGGACGGCCATTTTTCCATCGGCGGCGGGCTGCATGCCTATGTCCCCTGCAGCGGCGATATCTGGGACGACGGGTTCAGTAAAAGCATCGGCGTCGATGTGAAAGCCCCGCCCCTGTCCATGAAGGGCGTGATTCGATTCGGCGTGCCCAAATGGGTTCCCGGCCCCAGCCGTTACACATTCCGGTTTGGTATTTAGGAGCAGATATGAAAAGAATGACGATGATTTTATGGCTGGTGCTGACGGTGGCTCCGGCCGTGTTGACGGCAGCCCAGGCAAACGACGAGAAGGGCCTGCTTCTTTCAGCCTCGAGCGGTGCGGGAGAGGTTTATCTTCTCTGGCTCGTTCCGGCTGAAAAGATCCCGGCAAAGGGGTGGCAGCTTTCAACGGATAAAGGCAAAATCCTCGTGCCTCAGATCCTGCCGCTTTCAAACGCAGCCGCAGCGGATCTCACCCCGGAGCAGGCCGACTCGGTCCGGGCCTTTCTTGACAGCCTGGCCCAGGCCAAATCCGCCGGCACGGAGGAGCGGGAGCTGTTCAACGGGCTGTTCACCCTGAGCGTGCTCAGCTCCTTTGACAAGGCCCGGGCCTTTGGGCTTGCCTGGAAACTGACCGGGGTTGCACCCGGCCCGGTCACCTACGTTGTCACGGGCCTCGATGCAACCAAGCGCCCCAAGGGTATTCGCCTGGTGTCGAATCCGGTGGACGCGGCCAGGGCCACACCCCTGCCGCCCGCACCCGGGGATCTTAAAATCGAAACGGATGGGGAAGGCGCCAAACTTTACTGGACGCCGGTGCCGGACAGCAAGGTCCATCCGGTCCTCTCCTACGCGGTCGAACGAACGGCCCGGGACAAAGCCCAATCCCGGACATTCAAAGCCATCCTGGGTTCTTCCTGGGAAACGGGTGATCCGGCCTACGTGGATACCGCCGTTCCCGTGGAGCAGGACATCACCTACCGTGTCTTTTCCGTGGACTGCTTCGGCAGGAAAGGTCCTCCGGCCTCGGTGACTCTGTTTGTGCCGGATACGATGACGACGATCCCGCCCCGGAATGTTTCCGCAAAATCGGGATCAAAGGCCATCACCCTGTCCTGGGAAACAGCGGACGAAGCCAGACCGGCCCGGTTTGTGGTGGAACGCGCGGCGGGCTCGGGAGGCCTTTTCAAGGCTCTGACGCCCGAAGGTCTGTCGCCCAAAACCCGTCAATTCACCGACAAGGATGTGATCAAAGGCATTTATTACCAGTACAGGATAAGAGCCGTGGGCACGGACGGCACCCTGGGCGAGCCCTCATCGCCCGTCACGGAACGGGTGCCCGCAGGCAAGATAAAGGCACCCAGACATCTCAATGCAGACGTCAGCCCCATTATGGTCACGCTCTCCTGGGAAAAAGGGGATGATCCGGTCAAAGGCTACATCGTTGAGCGGCGATCCAAAGATTCCGATATCTGGGCCCGGCTGAACGACCGCCTCGTTCTCCCCCGGCAATACAAAGACCCCCTGAAAGCCGGAACCTACGGCACGTTCTATTATCGGGTGACCGCCGTGGGATTTGACGGCAGTCAGAGCAAACCCGGCAAGGAGGTGAAGGTGACGCTCGAGGATCATACGCCGCCCGCTCGCCCGGTGATCACCGCCATTGACGGCCGGGACGGCACGGTCCGGCTCACCTTTGAACCCGCCAAAAACGATACCAAAACAAAAACCTTCACCGTGCTGCGGGATCATCCCTCCCGGAAGCAGGGAAAGATCATCGCGGAAAACATTCCCGTCAAAAAACGCCGGTTCGAGGATACCGGCGTGGTGCCCGGCGACGGATACTGGTATGCCGTGACGGCGGTGGACGCAGGCGGCAAGGAAAGCCCCGTGAGCGAAAAGCACCTGGTCACGGTTCTCCCCCCCCCGGTGCCCAAACCGGCCAGACCCTCTCTGAAAGCGGTCAGCGAGCCCTTTGCCCACGTTAAAATTTCATTCCGGCAGCCCCCGGATACCATGGCGGTGTCACTTCAGCGCAAAGACCGTGCGGACGCCCCATGGACCACACTCCTCAACGGCCTGACCGGCACCGACAAGGCCGTGGACGCCCATCCGGTGGACACCGGCACCGCCTGGTACCGCATCGTCTACCACATCCCGGGCGGCCCGGAAGGCGAACCCTCCGACGCCGTTGAGATCAATCGCTGATCAGGGCGGGGGAACTGTGGCGGCGGTCCTCTCACGTATGAAGAGTGATGGTAAAGTAACCTTTTTCATTAAAAACGCCGGCACCCGTCCGTTATAAAATCCGTCAGGGCCCGTTCCAGGCCGGTGAGGTGGGGATCGTCGGGCAGATCGAAAAAACTTCGTCCTTCACGGTCGTAATCCCGGATCAGGGGGATGTCTTTCATCAGATGGACCAGGGGGAGGGCATTGGCTTCTTCGACGAAAGCGCCTTCCCGGGCGTCCCGAACCCGGTTGAACACAAGGCCGGCCTTGCGGAAGATCCCCATGCCTTCGGCGACGTCGAAGATGGTCCGGGCCACGTTGCGGCCCTTGAGGGAGGTGTCCGAGACGATCAGAAGATGGGTGACCATGTCCATGACCCGCCGGTTTATCTGTTCGAGGCCCGCTTCCCCGTCGATGACCACGGCGTCGAAGCCCCCGGCCAAATCGCGGATCAGATCCCGGAGCAAATGATTGACCTGACAGTAACACCCATCCCCTTCGGGCCGTCCGATGGCCAGAAAGGCCAGATTCCGTTTTTCAGCAAGGGCTGAAAACATGTCGTAATCCAGACGACGAAGCAGTTCCTCCTTGTTGACGGGCTGTTCTTTGCCCAGGGCCTCGATCAGATCCCGCCGGATCTGGTCCACGGTTTTTCGGACGGTAACGCCCAGAGGATAAGACAGCCCCACCGCCGGATCGGCGTCGATGGCCAGAACGCGCCGTGCGGGGTCGGCGCAGAGCATCCGGGTGATCAGGGCGCTCAGGCTGGTTTTGCCCACGCCGCCTTTGCCGCACAGGGCGATGATGAGGGGGGTCCGGGTCACGGCGAGGGCCTCCTTTCCAGTCGTTTTTTTTCGGACAGGGCCTTGCGAAGGGCCTGCATGCCGGCGGCGTCGCTGCACACATCCTGATACTCGCAGCCCGAACAGTCGGTAATGTCCTCCTCCACCATCCGGGTCATGGCACCAATCAGTCGGCCGACCCGCCGGCAGGGTTCGATCAGGGCGTTGACCGCCTCGGCCTCGGTGACGAACAACACCTCGGCGTCAAGCACCCCGGGCCGGGTTTTCAGGGCTTTTATCAACGCGGTGCCCAGCATATGAAACGAAAACCCCTTGGCCGTCGCGTCCCGGCTGATCCGGGCCCATTCCCGCATCTGTCCCGATGCGGCCCGAAGCATGTAGCCTTTGAGTGAAACCTCAAACCGTGCCAGATCCAGATTCAGATAATTCCGATAAGAGGGTTCATCCCAATCCGGCGTTATCCGGACCATCACCACCTTGGCAAAGGGCAGCCGGGATGTTTCTGTTTCGCCAACGTCCGGTCCGATCAGCCGGATGGTCCCGTCACTGACCCTTCCGTCTGTCCCGGTCCAGACCAGAAAGGCGGCCGAGGCTTCTTCGGGGGGACCCAGCTCCACGGCCAGATCCGGCAGCAGCACGATATCCCGAGGCCCGGCTTCGGGCCAGTCCGATACGGTTCCCGATCGAAAGGTGCGGCACCTTCCCCGGGCTTCCCGGTCGCGAATCAGGCTGTAAACGGTATCCATCACCGGATGAAACACGCTGAGAATCTCTGTATCACCGTCCATGGAATGCGTCCTCGTCGTCAGACTCTAACCCGTTTGGCCCGATCATGCGGCCCTCACGCCCGGCTCTCCAGGTGGCGTCCCAGACGCCGGCCCAGGGCCAAAAGGGTCAACGTGGGCGGAAGCCCCCAGGGCTCGGGAATGACGGAGCAATCGCACACATAGAGATTCTCTTTCCGGGTTTTCAGATCGGCATCGAGCATGTGGTTGATCTTGACCGTGCCCCCGGGGTGTGCGGCCACGGTCCAGCCTTTGAAAACACTTTTGGCTCCGGCCTGCTCGAGAATCCGCCGGGCATGGGTTGCCCCTTCCTTGAGTTTGTCTTTGTCGGCGGCCGAGATGCTTTTCCTGACGCCGCCGTTCCAGGTGACGCGTCCTCCCAGGCCATCTTTGATCTTGATCATGATCATCAGGGTCTTGTCACGTGAAAACGCCTTGTCCAGGCGCAGGCGGGGAAGACTCTGGGCCCAGAACATGGGGGTGGGAAAATTCAGATCCACCATCAGATACCCTTTTTCCGTATTGTGATACCCGGCACTCATCTGAATTTCTCCTTTGCTTTTCAAACCGTCCACGGACCCGAACACCATGATCAGGGGGTCGAAGAAAAAATCATAACCGGCTTCGTGGAGTCCGCTCTGCCTGAGAATCTGAGGGGTGCCCACGCCGCCTGCGGAAACGACGATGGTGTTGGCCGACACCTCATGATCGGAGAACCCCTTCCGGTAACGGACACCCACGGCCTTGTCCTTTTCGAACAGTATCCGTGTGACCCGGGCGCCGTTGATCAGGGTCATGCCCTGGTCCACCGCCTCTTCCACGTAATTCCTGGCCGTCCATTTGGCCCCGTACGGGCAGCCGTAACTGCATTTGTCACAGTTCTCCCGGCATTTATCCTGATAGATGAACTTGTTGAATTTTTCCCAGGGATACCCGAGGGAAAGGGCGCTGTCCATGATCCGTTTTGCACCGACCCCCATCAGCCGGTCCTCGGTGGGGGCAATGGGCAGTTCCGCCTTGATGTCCCGGACCTGGTCCCGAACATCGATCCCATAGGCATCGAGCATAGCCGTGGGCGGATCGAAGGCGGTGGCGCAGTAAAACACCGAACTGCCGCCGGTGCAGATTCCCCGGACCATTCCCAGGAATTTTTTGTCGGTGAACAAAAGGCTCTGTCCCGGAATGCCTGCGTTTGATGCCATCTGAAACAGTGAACCGCGAATCGGGGCGTTGTCGCCCATTTCAAGCATCAGCACGGATTGGCCAGACCGGGTCAATTCCCTGGCCACCGAAGCGCCTCCCGGTCCCGAGCCGACAATAATGGTATCGTATGCGTTCGACTGTGCGTTGTTCATCCGTTGTTCCTCCTTGGCAAACGTGGTGGTGTGGAATGATGTGTGGTTGTATTTTGCATATTGTCGACAATATGCGATCGTGTCAACCTTTTTTTACAAACGCTGACGTTCTTTCCGACGGGGTTAAGCCGCGGTTGATTGATCACCCGGTCGTTGCCGTGTTTGTAAGCACGTAAAAAAAGGCCCCCGGCTGTTTCGCCGGGGGCCTATGCGTTGGATACGCGGACTGGTGTTTGAAAGGAGTGAACGGGCCGTTAATATATCAGTCCATCCGGGGGGATGATTTTTTTCCGGATTTTTTTTTGTCCCGGACCGGTTTCGTTTTCCTGGCCGGACGGTCAGTCCGGTTGAAGGGTTTTTTAAACGGTTTATCCGACGGGAGTTTGGGCGCGGCGAAATCGATGGTCAGCTTGCGTCCGTCCAGCGATACGTCTTTCAGGGCCTTGCGGACCCGATCGGCCACGGACTGTTCCACATCGAAAAAGGAAAATTCCCTCATGATTTCAATGGCCCCGATTTTATCGGACGAAATGCCGGCGTTTTCGCAGACCAGACGGACCAGAGCCCCGGGATTGAGATTGTCCATGTTGCCCGCACTGGCGAAAAACCGCTGGGTCGCTTCGTGTGATCCCCGCTCACGCTTGCCGGTCCGCTGCCGGTCTTTTTTGTCCGGACGGTCCCAGGGAGCGGAAGACGGGTATTTATCCCGTCTATTCTCACGTTTGTGCATGTCCACATTGATGTCTTCGGAATCCTGGTAGTAGGTGAGAAAGCGGTTGAATTCCAGGGACACGAACCGTTTGATCAGTTCCTCCCGGCTCAGGCCGGCCAGGGTATCGTAGACCGGAGGCAAAAAACGACCGATTTCCGCCTCGTTGATATCCACACTGACCAGCTTGCCGACCATGGCGAACAGCTGTTTTTCACAGACCGCCGTGCCTCCGGGAACGTTTTTCCGGGTGAAGGTGATTCCGGCCCGGCGTTCGACTTCCTGGAGTTTCCGGCTTTCCTTGGTGTTCATCAGGACGATGGCCACCCCTGATTTTCCGGCCCGGGCCGTCCGGCCGCTGCGGTGGGTATAGCTTTCGATTTCATCGGGCAGTTTATAGTGAATCACATGGGTGATATCCTTGACATCCAGGCCCCGGGCCGCCACATCGGTGGCCACGAGAATCTGAAGATTCTTTTCTCGGAAGCGTCCCATGACCTTTTCACGGACCGCCTGACTCAGATCGCCGTGCAGGGCCTCGGCATCATAACCGTCCTTGATGAGTTTTTCAGCGATCTCCTGGGTTTCCACACGGGTCCGGCAGAAAATCAGCCCATAGATGTCCGGATAAAAGTCGATGACCCGTTTGAGGGCCTGGTAACGGTCTTTTTCGCGAATCACGTAATTCACATGCTCGATGTTCGACGCCCCGCTGTTTTTCTTTCCCACGGTGATCGCCACCGGATCATCCATGTACCGGGCGGCGATGGCGGCCACATCCGACGGCATGGTGGCCGAAAACAACCAGGTTCGACGGGTTTTCGGGGTGCTTGCCAGGATGGCGTCCAGATCGTCCTTGAATCCCATGTTCAGCATTTCATCTGCTTCGTCGAGCACCAGGTAGTTGAGAAAATTCAGATTCACCACTTTCCGGTTCATCAGATCCAGCAATCGTCCGGGTGTGGCCACGATCACCTGGGCGCCTTTTTTCACATCCCTGATCTGATTGACCATACCGGCGCCGCCGTAGACCGCCACAATGGACGCATCGGAGCGCGTGCTGCAAAACGCTTTGAAATCCTGGGTGATCTGAAGGCATAATTCCCGCGTGGGACAGAGCACCAGACCCTGGGTATTTCGGGATGTGAAATCGATCAACTGGATCATGGGCAGACCGAAGGCCGCCGTTTTTCCGGTTCCGGTCTGGGCCAGGCCAACCAGATCCCGTGTGCCGCCGATAATTTCAGGAATCGCTTTTTTCTGGATGGGAGTCGGTTCTTCAAATCCCATGGCGGCAACCGCATCGATCAGTTGACGATGTAAACCCAATGCTTCAAAACCCATATCGTTTGTTCCATTCTCGTTCCGTCTGTCCGGAACCGTTTAATAAGGTGAAAAATTCAAAAACCGCGTACTGTATCATGGAGGGAAAGAATCGGCAAGACATGAATAACATAATTGATGTTTATCGGTATGTCCAGGGGCGGGAGATCACCGTCGAAAAAAAGGGCGGCCATGACGGCCGCCCCAAACCAAAAGAGAAGAGTAACACACAAAGGGAATGAAAAAACATTACCTTTTTTTATGGTTTCGCCTTACCGACGATGCCAGCCCGATAAGACCGGTACCCAGAAGAAAAAGCGTTGCCGGTTCAGGGACGCCCACCGCTTTGACGTTGGAGGGATAGGCGGTATCCCGTCGCGTATCGTTGAGTGTGAAAAAAACCGGTGAAATCTGGGCCGACAAAGAATCTGAGGTCATCCCGATCTCGGAAAGCGTTTCATGTGCCGTCCAGGTGAAGGATTCGGCATGGGCATTCATAAACAGAAAAACAGATATCGCAATCATCATAACAATGGTTTTCATCGACGTGCGGCCTTTCATACAAATCAAGATAAAACGATGTGTGACAGTGAACGGCCGCCTTACTTTGCATTATATGTACCATTTTCAACTATAAAATTTAAAATACTGATTTCATGTATAGTTTATTTTTTTACGTTGGGTGATTGTGTCATGGGTTACATGATTTTATGATACATGAATGTATCAATGTAAAACAAACACCACACAGGGATAATCGTTACACATATGATCAACGATGTTCCCCGTGTGTCGGTCTCGTTTGTTTTTCAGGATCGATTTCTGAACTGGGCAATCTGACGGCTGATGGCCACCAGGGTTCCGTTTTCATCCCAGAGTTCGCCGTCTTCCTCGACGAGACCGCAGGTGATGTAACGGGACCTGAAGCAGGCCCTCAGCCAGGATGATTGAGGGACGGACCTGATATTCACGGAAAACTCGATGGTGGGAACCCAGGCCTGCATGCCCTGGCTGGACATCACGGGAGGGGGAAAAGCGTCGGCCATCAATACCAGAGCTATAGCGTCCATGGGACGGGGATCCTTGAAACGAATCCAGCCCTTGTGCTCGGAAATATCGGCCAGTTGTCCCTGGAACCAGCCCGCACAGGCGGGATCGAGGCGGACGTCCATGTTCCGGTACAGGGTATAGCCTCCGAATTCGGGAATGGGGATACAGCTGTCACGGTCGGCGACGGTCGGCGGGGTGCGTTCATACCGTGTATCGCCGCATTCGTCGTGTTTTTCAGCGAAGGTTGCCCAGGCCCTGACCTTTTCTTTTCCCTGCTGGGTCAACACGGATTGCATCCGGTCGAAGGATTTGCCGCGGGAAATGATTTCAACGTCAAAACATGCATCTTCCCCGACCCGGGCGGGACCGATGTAATTTGCCGTCACGATGGCCGGATGCTTCTTGTCGGTCTGATCGAGCATCGATGACAGCATCAGCGCCATGATATATCCGCCGTTGGGATTGCCGTTTATCGACCATTCGTCGCTGATACGTCCCGAAACGGCTGTTTCGCCTTTTTTTTCAAGGGCCATATCCTGGTCAAACCGATGCATGACGACTCCTTATCTGTAATGATAATTGTATTTGATGACCTTTTCCACGAACCGTCGGGTTTCCGTGTACGGCGGAATATCCTTGTACCGTTCGACCGCCGTGGGTCCGGCATTGTAGGCGGCCAGGGCCAGAACCAGCTGCCCGTCGAAGCGATTGAGCATCTTTCGAAGGTACCGGGACCCGCCCATGATGTTCTCATAGGGATTGAAGGGATCGTCGATGTTCAGTTCCTTCATGTTTTTCGGCATGATCTGCATCAATCCCTTGGCGCCGACCTTCGATACGGCATGGGGGTTGAAATTCGACTCCACCTTGATCAGGGCTTTGATCAACGAAAAGGACAGGTTGTGAACCCGGGCCGCCTGGAGAATGATGTCGTTGTAACGGTCCGGACAATGGTATACCGCCCGCCGGGATTCGGGGTTGTTCCGGATGAACAGGACCATTTCTTCCTTGCTGGGGGAATCGGTAAAATGCATCACCCCGTCTTCATCCGTATAGGTGAATATTTCAGCGTCCGCACCCGTGCCGATCAAGGCCCAGATGAGGAGGATCATCACCGCATAACGCTTAACCGAAACGTTTTTTTTTATCATGGTAAGTCTTCACGGCATATTTCACGGCAAATTTCGGATGGGACAGGTATTTCAGATTGGTCGAGAGAAACGAATCCCTGATATCGTCGAATACCGTGTCTTTCTGTTGATCGGATATAAAATTCCTCTCATGCTTCACCTCATACACCAACTGATCGTCCAGGGTGTCTATGATGTGTTTATCGGTTGGGGTGAGCGGGGAATTGACCTTTATTTTATTCACATCAAGGGTGATGCGAAAGGCTGCGGCCACCAGCCAGGTGTCGGCCGCGACCTTCCGGGAAAGGTCGTATATCTCCAATGTTTCTCCATTTGTAAGTTCAATTTTTTCAATTGGTTTCGATTGATCGATCATCGTTTGGCACCTCATGACGAACGTTTTGAACAAACACGAAATAACGTATAAAAAACATTACAGAATTATCTTGTTTCCGATTTTCAAAAAATATATATTCCAAATCCATGACGCTGTCTATCCGAAATCCAAGAAACATGGAAGATGAACCCTTCATCTCCGGACCGGACAGCTTTTTTCTATTTGAAGCGACCCTCAACGTCTAACCATGGAGTCTTGTATGGGAATTCTTTCATCCACCGTTTCACTGACACGTTACCGGGTCAACGGAACGTTCGACGACGCTCCGATCGAGCGTGTGGAAAAAGGCCTTCATCGATTGCGAATCCAGGATATCGATACGGAGCCGTCAGAAATGTCCGTGGGATGGACCAGCCTGTTCGAGCCCTTTACGCCGGATTTTTCAGGATCATCCTTTCTGGTGGCCTCGTATTTTGTTTTTTCCCTGAGAATCGACAAAAAAACCGTCCCCGCCAAAGTTCTCAACAAACATGTGGACATCCACCAGAAAAAAAGGCTGGCTGAAACCGATCGGGAATTTCTTTCAAAAAATGAAAAAAAACAGCTCAAGGACGAAGTCAAACAGATTCTCCTTTTAAGGATTCCGTCGGTTCCCAACGTCTACGACGTGATCTGGGATTACGACAACTCCCTTCTCTGGTTTTTTTCCACCCAGAAAGCCGCCTGCGAGGAACTGGAAAGCCTGTTCCTCAAATCATTCAATATCGGACTGATCAAGTTGTTTCCCTATACCGCGGCCGATTTCACACTGGGATTGACCCCGGCGGAAAAAGACCTGCTTCTCAACCTTCAGCCCACCTCGTTCACGGAGTGATCCATGCTTGATATCGCTGTATCATACAACCGCTACAAATTTCTTGGTCATGAATTTCTCACCTGGCTCTGGCATGTGATCGACCGCGATCAGGGGGCGTTTACCGATACGTCCGGTACCGCATTTTCCCTGGTCATCGGCAACCGGATTGTCTGTGAAAACATCGTCGAGGACAATACGGTGGAAACGGTGACCATCAAAGGCGATAACGCCGGTCTTGAGGAAGGGCGCATGGCGCTGAGGAAAGGGGCCGTGGTGACCGAAATGAGTCTGAGTCTGCGTTTTCTTGAACAGAATTGGGAATTCAATCTTAAGGGAGAGAATTTTCACCTCACGGGATTCAAGCATCCGGAAACGGAAAAAATCCAGAAAAAAGAGGACAGGGAGGGGGCTCTGCTCGAAAAGGTCTTTCTATACGGGAAAGCCGTTGAGCTGATGGATCATGTTTTCGGACAGTTCATGCGTCTTCGCCTGTCGAAAACCTGGACATCCGAAACGGTCAACCAGATCCGATCCTGGATTAATAGATGAATCTATGTTCATTGATCGCCAAAACGATGTTAATAAAATCGAAGTTATGAACAATCATTTTTTCCATGTCGATAACCCGGTCGTTTCCGACCAACGAAACACAATCTTATCGTCTTTTTTTTTAAACTTATAAATTAATAATATCAATAAATTATAAGTTTATTATACTTTTAAACAAGGTTTATTATCATGATGACCTTATTAAATCCTTTATAAAATAAAAAAACGATTGTTCATTCATCTTCCCAGGGAAGCAGACGGCAAACGAACGTCGTTATTTTTTTATAGTTTTATATTGATATTTTAGTAATTTACAACTATGTATAGGCAGTGTTTCCAACGGACGGAAGCCCGTTGTCCGGTGGAAACCCGTGAAACAACAACCCGAATGATCTGGATGAACCTATGAAATTCACGATTAGAAAAAGTGACATCACGGATATTCTTTCGAAAGTCCAGGGAATCACCGGACGGAAAAGCAATCTGGCCATCACGGCCAATATCCTGATCAAAACCGGAGACAACGGAATTTCCTTTATCGCCACGGATCTTGAAACCGGTTTTGAAGGAAATTACCCCGCCCATGTGGAATCACCGGGGGTCATTACCATCAACGCCCGAAAATTCTTTGAAATCGTACAGAATTTTCCAAGCGACGACATCCGGGTCGAGGAGGTCGAACGGCAGTGGATCCGCATCGGTTCCGAAAAAGTCGAATACCACATTGTCGGTATGAGCCCCGATGATTTTCCGGATCTTCCCATGCTCGAAGAGGTCGAGTACATTGAAATCGACGCCATCCGTTTACGGAAGATGATCGAGAAAACCATCATGATCGCCGCATCCCCCGATGAAAAACGAACCCACATCACCGGGGTGTTTTTCCAGGCCCGCGACGAAGAGGGCGAGCGCGTGATCCGCATGGTCTCCACCGACGGACGGCGTTTGTCCAAGGCGGAGTTTATCAGCGGTGAGGATCTTGATTTTCGTCCGATCGACGGCGTGATCATTCCGAAAAAAGGTCTTTCCGAAGTGTCCAAACTCCTGGATTCGGACGGTATCATCGCCATTGGCGTCAAGGATAATTACTTTGTCGTCAAAAAAGACCACGAGACCATCATCATCGGTCTCCTTGAAGGTGAATTTCCTCCCTACGGCGAGATTGTCGTCAGGGATGAGGCCAACGCCATCCGGATAGAAAAACGTAATTTCTACATGACCTTGAAACGCATGTCGATTCTGTCCACCGAAAACTACAACGGGGTCATTTTCAATTTTGACAAAAACCGTCTGATGCTCACCGCCACCAACCCGGATCTTGGAGAATCCAAAGAGGATTTCAACATCGAATTCGATCGTGAACCCATTGAGGTCGCATTCAATCCAAAGTATTTCATGGATACCCTGAGTGTGATCGAAGAGGACAGTGTTCTGATCAATATCAGGGATAATGAAAAACCCTGCATTATTGAGGGAACGGTGGACAAACATTTCCTAAGCGTTATCATGCCGATGAAACTATGAATGACATAAAACCCAATACATCCAATTACAATCAGGACAGCATCAAGGTACTCAAAGGCCTTGAAGCCGTCCGTCTCAGGCCCTCCATGTATATCGGAAACGTCGATGTGGAAGGGCTTCACCACCTGGTCTACGAAGTGGTCGACAACAGCATCGACGAGGCCATGGCCGGGGTCTGCGACACCATTCACGTGATCATCTACAAAGACAACAGCGTCAGCGTGGAAGACAACGGCCGGGGTATTCCCACGGGCATGCATGAAAAGGAAAACATGCCGGCGGCGGAGGTGGTGCTCACCAAGCTTCATGCCGGAGGCAAGTTCAACAACGATTCCTACAAGGTGTCCGGCGGGCTCCACGGGGTGGGTATTTCCGTGGTCAACGCCCTGTCGATTTTTCTGAATCTCGAAATCTATCAGAACGGAAAAATCTTCACCCAGTCCTTTTCCAAAGGAATCAAGACATCCGAACTGACCGTGGTCGGAGAAACGGACAAACGGGGAACCCGGGTCCATTTCAAACCCGATACGGGCATCATGAACGACGATAATTTCAGTTTTGAGATTCTGTCGCGGCGTATGCGTGAATTGGCTTTTTTGAACAGCGGGGTCCGCATCATCATCGAAGATGAACGCTCCGACGAAAAACACGACTTCTGTTATGAAGGGGGACTGGTTTCCTTTGTGGAATACCTGAACCGTGCCCATGCGGCCCTCCATGAACCGATCATCGTCAAAGGAGAACGGGACGAGGTCCAGGTCGAGGTGGCCATTCAGTACAACGACACCTACAATGAAAAGATCTATTCGTTCGCCAACAACATCAACACCGTTGAAGGGGGATTCCATCTGTCCGGATTCAAAGGGGCCCTGACCCGGACGATCAACAGCTACGCCACCTCGGACAATGTTCCCAAAAACATGCAGGGCAAGATATCCGGCGATGATACCCGTGAAGGCCTGACCGCCATCATCAGCGTCAAGGTCCGGGAACCCCAGTTCGAAGGACAGACCAAGACCAAACTCGGAAACAGTGAGGTCAAGGGTATTGTGGAATCGCTGGTCAACGAAAAGCTCGGTGATTTTCTTCAGGAAAATCCAACGGTGGCCAAGAAACTGATCACCAAGGCCGTCGAAGCGGCCCGCGCCCGGGATGCCGCCAAACGCGCCCGGGATATGGCTCGCAGCAGCGGCGCCCTGATGGATTCCTCCCTGCCTGGAAAACTGGCCGAATGCCAGTATACGGATCCGGCCTTTCGTGAACTGTTTCTGGTCGAAGGGGATTCGGCCGGCGGATCGGCCAAGATGGGACGGGACAGAAAGTCCCAGGCCATTCTCCCCCTCCGGGGCAAAATTCTCAATGTGGAAAAAGCCCGATTCGACAAAGTGCTGCGCAGCGAAGAAATCAAAAACATCATCACCGTTCTCGGAACCGGGGTGGGCACCGAAGAATACAACGTCGACAAGATCAAGTATCACAAGGTGGTGATCATGACCGACGCCGACGTGGACGGGTCACACATAAGGACCCTGCTGTTGACTTTTTTCTATCGTCAGATGCCCAACCTGATCGAAAACGGCTATCTTTATATTGCCCAGCCTCCGCTGTACAAAGTGGGCAAGGGTAAAAGCAGTGTCTACCTGAAAGATGAAAACGATTTCAACGAGTACATCATGAAACGGGCCTGCGACCAGAAAGACTTAGAGATCCCCGGCGTGGGCATGGTGTTCAAGGATCATGAACTGGTTCTCCTGCTCAAAGACCTGGCGGATTATTTCGGATCACTGGATCGCCTGGGTCGCCGGGGGTATCATACGACCCTGATTCACGCCCTTCTTGAAGAGAACATCGACAAGATGTACCTGGCCGACAAAGACAAGATGATTGATCTTCAGAAAAAGATCATGGCCATGGGATATACCTCCGGCGAGATCGTTTACAATGAAATGCGTGGTCGCTATCGTTTTTCGATTACCGAAGAGGATCGTTCCCACGATGACGGCACCATCGTACTCAAAAAAAGTGAGAGGGTTGAAATAGGTCGTTCTCTGATCTTTTCGAACGAATACCAGTCTCTGATGAAAAAAAAGGATATGCTGAAAATATTCGAAACCCCGCCGTTTAAGGTCAATCGATCGGATAACCAGGAACTGATAACCGAATTTTCAACCCTGGACGATCTTTATTCATACATGATGAAAGAAGGGAAAAAAGGCATCGCCGTCCAGCGATACAAAGGCCTCGGCGAAATGAATCCCGATCAGCTGTGGGAAACCACCATGGATCCGGAGCGTCGGAACATGCTTCGGGTCACCATTGAAGACGCGGAAAACGCCGATGCGATTTTCACGCTGCTGATGGGCGAGGAAGTGGAACCCCGGCGTCACTTCATCCAGAAAAATGCCCTGGAGGTGCAATCCCTGGATATCTGACGATCAGCGTTTTTTTCATCATCACGGCAAATAAAAAAAACGGATGCGGCCCATCCGTTTTTTTTTATTCGAATAAAGAAAAATCTCAATATATTAGATGATTCTACCGAAAAGTAGTTCAGAGTCTTTACTTTATGAACGATACGACGGATGAAACGGCATGGACCAGAAACCTGACGACGACCCGATCAAACGGAACCTTCCGCCCGAAAACGATCGAAACACCGATGACTCCTATGAAAAACGGATGGAGCGAAACAAAATCATTGGAAGTATCGGCCATGAATTCAACAACCTTCTGATGGGTATCCAGGGAAATTTATCCCTGATTTTTCTGGATATGCAGCACACGGACAAGCTGTACGGCAAACTCAAGGACATTGAGAAGTACGTGGAAGGCGGTGTGAAACTCACCGAAAAACTCTTTGATTTCCTGAACGAGGGGATCTATTCTCCGGAACCCAAGCAAAAGGAATTACCGGCCCAGAGCATCAACAGGCTCAAGGGGGAAATCAACAAGGCCATCAACAGCCAGGTGATCCGGAACACCTACGGTCCTCCGGGCATTCAGGCCCTCCGTCAGTATGAAAAGGTTTACACCGGATCAAAAACCGTGCTTCTGGTCGATGATGACGCCATGATCATCGATGTGGGGAAACAGATGCTTGAACGCACCGGCCTGGACGTGGTGACGGCCCGAAGCGGTCAGGCGGCCGTTGACATTTATCGGAAAGATTTCAAAACCATTGATATGGTCATTCTGGATCTGGTGATGCCGGGTTTGAGCGGGATCGAAACCTATTATGAACTCAAGCAGGTCAACCCCGATCTCAAGGTGCTGTTTTCCAGCGGCTATCGCAAGAACATGGATGTCCATGCCATTGTCAAGGAAGGAAAAAGCTCGTTTATCCAAAAACCCTTCAAAATGGAACAGCTGACCCAGGAAGTCGGCCGTCTTCTGGAAATGTGATCAGAAATCGATGTGACCCGGCGTCCGGGGAAAGGGAATGACATCCCGGATGTTGGAAACCCCGGTCAGCAGCATCAGAAGGCGTTCGAATCCCAGGCCGAATCCGCTGTGGGGTACGGATCCGTACCGCCGTGAATCCAGATACCACCCGTAATCCTCTTCGCTTAATCCGCAGTCCTTCATCCGGTCGATCAGGATATCCAGGCGTTCCTCCCTCTGGCTGCCGCCGATCAGTTCCCCGATATGGGGCACCAGAAGGTCCATGGCCGCCACGGTGGTCTGATCGTCGTTGACCCGCATGTAAAAAGGTTTGATGTTTTTCGGGTAATGATAGATGAACACGGGTTTTTTGAAATGGCTTTCAGCCAGATACCGTTCGTGTTCCGACTGAAGATCCGAACCGAAGGACACCGGAAATTCGAAGGACCGTCCCGATGCGTGCAACAGATCGACGGCGTCTTTATACGTGATCCGGGCAAAGGCCTCACGATCGATCGTATTCAGAATTTCGGGAAGGTCCGGCGCCACAAAGCGGGCAAAAAGGGAGTAATCTTCCTCGCAGGTCGTCAGGTAACGGCGAACCACATCCTTAACGAACCGTTCGGCCATATCCATGGTTTCGGTCAGGTCCCGGAAGGCCATTTCCGGTTCGATCATCCAGAATTCGGCGGCATGGCGGCTGGTATTGGAGTTTTCCGCCCGGAAGGTCGGACCGAAGGTGTACACATCTCCCAAAGACAGGGCAAACATTTCGGCGGAAAGCTGTCCCGATACGGTCAAACCGGTTTCCTTGCCGAAAAAATCCCCGGACGGATCGGTCGGACCGTTTGGGGGAAGGGTTGTCACCCGGAACATCTCACCGGCGCCTTCACAGTCCGATCCGGTGATGATGGGGGTATGAATGTAAAAAAAACCCTGATCCTGGAAAAACTGATGCACGAACATCGACACGTGTGACCGGATACGAAACATGGCCCCGTATTTGTTGGAGCGAGGCCTTAAGTGAGCGATACTTCGAAGAAATTCATCACTATGCCTTTTTTTCTGAAGGGGATAGGTTTCCGGCGTTCGGCAGAAAATCGTGATATCGTCGGCGCGGATTTCGACATGCTGGCCTTTTCCGGGCGAGGGACAGAGATCACCGGTGACCGACACCGCAGATCCCGTAGACAGGGAGGCTACCTCGGAATAATTGGGAAGGCAGTCGTCGGCGATGATCTGGATACTGGTCAGGCATGATCCGTCATTCATTTCGATAAACGAAAAGGTTTTAGAATGTCGGATGGTGCGTATCCATCCCTTGACGCAGACCCGCCCGGAATCCTTGTTTTCTTTCCATATGGTATTGATTTTGGTCTGTTTCATCTGACGGCCGTTATCCTTGTAATTCAAGCGTGATATAATACCCCCGGTCGTTCCGGGTGATCAGAAGCACCAGGGACGGGTTGGACCTGTAAGTGATCAGGGCTTTGTTGAAATCCTCTTTTGTGTCGATGGGAATATCATTGATCCGTCTGATCCAGTCACCCGGCCTGACCCCGATGGAGAACAGCCCGGCCTGTCGTGACAGTTCCGAAATCATCACGCCCTTTCGTCCGGTTTTGGAAACCACCCGAACGCCCAGAAGATCCATGGCCAGCTGGTCTGCCCGTTCAACGGGAAACGGCCGTGTCGGCAGGACGAGGTCCCGGATTGTACCCGATCGATTGATTCGGACCTTTAAGCGATCCCCCGCGCTGTGCCTTCGGATGATCTGATCAAACATGTCCGTATGCTGAACGGCTTCTCCGTCGATGGCTACAATCACGTCCCATTTTTTGAAACCGGCCTCGATTCCGGGGCTTTCGGGAAACAGATCCTTGATGACGACCCCTTTTTGATGATCGATGCCCAGGTAATCGGAAATGTCCGGGTCCATGTTCTGAACGATCAGACCGGTCCAGGCCTGGATCACCCGACCGTAGGTGATCAGATTGTCGATGATGCGCCGGGCCCGGTCGATGGGAATGGCGAATCCGATCCCCTGGGCGTCGGCGTAGATAGCCGTGTTGATTCCGATCAACTCGCCCAGAATGTTCAAAAGCGGGCCGCCGCTGTTTCCCGGATTGATCGGCGCATCGATCTGGATGAAGTGCCGGTAGACCCGATCCCCCGATTTGATGCTGCGATCCGTGGCGCTGATCACGCCGGTCGATACGGTGTTGGAAAATCCGAAGGGGTTTCCGATGGCGATAACGGTTTCTCCGATCATCAGGTCATGACTGTTGCCCATGTTGACCGACGGCAGGGCTTCGTCGGTTGTGATCTGCAGGACGGCCAGATCGGAGTCGGGGTCGGCGCCGACCAGTTGAGCGTTGAATTCCCGGTCGTCATTCAGGGTCACCGTGATGCTGCCGGTTTTTTCGATCACATGGGCATTGGTCAGAATGTATCCGCGCTTGCCGTCAATGATAACCCCGGACCCCAGGGCCATGCGTTTGGTCTTGTTCCTGAAGCGGGGTTCGAAGAAATCATTGAAAAAATCATGGAAGCGCTGGTCCCGCCGAAAGGTGAAAAACGGATTGGTCTGGTCGTAGACATCGTATTCCGACGAAATATTGACCACCGACGGACTGATTTTCTCAACGGCTTCGACCACCTTTGATCGCCGCGCCGAGATATCGGCATTGACCGGGCCGGCCTGCATCAGCGTCAGTCCGATCACAACACAGCACCATGATACTTTTTGAAACAACATCGAATTATAAATTTGCATTTTGAAATTTAAATTATATAATGACTGGTTATTGTCAATTTTAATGGAATGATTTTACTGAACGTAAAGATATAGCATGGGTTTTAAAAGTATTCAAGATATCATCAAATCCGTCGAGCAACCCAGCCGGTATGCCGGTGCGGAAGTCAATGCCGTCATCAAGGATCATCGGGATAAGCGGCTGTCCATGGTTCTGGCTTTTCCCGATCTCTATGAAATCGGGACATCCCATTTCGGTATTCAGATTCTGTACCATATTCTCAACCGTGATCCGGACATCGTTGCCGAGCGGGTCTATACCCCTGCGCCGGATATGGAACGGCTTTTACGCGAGCATGGCCTGCCCATGTTTTCACGTGAAACAAAGACCCCCCTTGGGGATTTTGACATTATCGGGTTCAGCCTTCTTTACGAGCTTAATTATACCAATGCTCTGACTCTGCTTGATCTTGCCGGTATTCCCTTTCTTGCCGCCGATCGCGGGCCGGCTCATCCGCTGATTATCGCCGGGGGTCCCTGCACCTTCAATCCCGAACCGGTGGCCGATCTGTTCGATGCCATGGTCGTCGGAGACGGAGAAGACGTCATTCTGTCCATGGCCCATGTCTATATGGACTGGAAATCAACCGGAGCTTTGAGAGACGATCTTCTCAGGAGGTGGTCCGACCTGCCCGGAGTGTATGTTCCCTCGTTTTATGTTCCCGATTTCGTTCAATCGGGCCCTGATTGTTTTCAGACGGTTCGTCCTGTCCCGGGTATCCCGCACACGGTCCGACGGGCGATCCTTCCCGATCTCGAACGGGCCCCCTTTCCCGATGCGCCGGTCATTCCCTGCGGAAGGCCGGTCCACGAACGTCTTCGACTCGAAATTTCAAGGGGTTGTAGCCGCGGATGCCGGTTCTGCCAGGCCGGGATGATTTATCGGCCCGTCCGGGAACGGAACACCGATACCCTGCTTGATCTGACCCGGCGCGCCGTTTGCCGGACCGGTTACGAGGATCTCTCGTTTCTGTCTCTCAGCGCCGGGGATTACGAAAACCTTACCACGCTGATGCACGCCCTTCTTTCGGATACCGATCATCAGATTCACACCCAGGGACACCTCTCGTTTTCCCTGCCCTCAATCCGGGCCGACCGCCTGGATGAAGCCATGATGGAGGCGGTCAGGCGGGTTCGAAAAACCGGTTTCACCATCGCACCCGAAGCCGGTTCACAGCGTCTGCGGGACGTGATCAACAAGGGTCTCACCGACGAGGATATCATCAATACGGTGGAACGCGCCTTTCAGCTCGGTTGGACGGTCATCAAACTGTATTTCATGATCGGTCTGCCCATGGAAACCATGGAAGATCTCGAGGAGATGGTCGATCTGGTCCGCCGATTGTCGCGTCTGGGATCGGTCAAGGGAAAGAAACGGCAGATCAACGTCAGTGTTTCAACCTTCATTCCCAAAGCCCACACCCCCTTTCAGTGGGAAAGACAAATTGACGAGGACGAATCCTGGACCCGGATTCAATGGCTCAGGGATAAACTCTCGATGCGAAACGTCACCTTCAAATGGGGAAAAACACAGATCAGTTTTCTTGAAGGTCTGATGTCCCGGGGGGATCGCCGCCTGACCCCGCTGATCATTCGGGCCTACCGCAAGGGATGCCGACTCGACGGATGGAACGAGCATTTCCGTTATGATCTGTGGAAGGAATCCATCGCCGAGGAACAGATCGATGCCGCGTTTTTTTCCCATCGCTCCCGATCCCTCGATGAACCGCTTCCCTGGGATCACATCGATTCGGGCATTTCAAAACAGTTTATGATCGACGAGAAAAAGCGGTCTCTTCGGGGAGACCTGACCCCCGATTGCCGGAACGGGGCCTGTTCCGGATGCGGCATCTGTGATTTTGATACAGTCATGCCCCGCATCGAGCCGCTTATGAGCGATCGGTCGAAGGCCCCTGCCGCTTTGAAGACCGAGTCGCCTTCCCAGCCGTCTTACATCAAAATGAAATGCCGTTTCCAGAAAACCGGCGACGCCCGTTTTTTCGGTCATCTGGAAATGGTCAACACCGTATCCAAGGCCGTTCGACGGGCCGGAATTCCGGTGAAATACACCAGCGGCCACCATCCGATCATTAAATTGGTTTTCAGCAACCCCTTGCCGGTGGGTTACGAAAGTCTCGATGAATTTTTTATCATTGAAGTTCATGACGATTTTGATACTAATAGAATGCCGGTTATGCTCAACGCCCAGTTACCCGATGGGCTTCACGTGGTCGAATCCGTCCCAGTGAGGCATAAAGCGGATGCCATCGAAAAACCCAACACGCTTTTTTCCGTGGTACTCACCCGTCATGACGTTTCATCGTCATGTGTCGATTCGTTTTTAAACGAGCAACATGTTCCATTTGAAAAAACGAATAAAAAAGGGAAGGTGACCCGACTTGATTTGAAAGAGATCGTCCATGACCTTAAAATTATTGATAATCATACGATTTCATTTGAGATTCATCCAAAGGACGGTGTTCATGTCCGCCCTGAGGCGGTCGTCCGTCGGATTTTCGACCTGTCCGACGATGATATGGCCGGGCTTGATATTCGAAAGATCAAGCATATTTGTTGATCCTTATGTATAAAGAGTTAATCGTAAACGTCACTGAGAATGAAACCCGGGTCGCCCTGATCGAGGACGGCAACATTGTTGAGCTGTTCATCGAACGCGGTGACGAGGAAAACATCACCGGGAATATTTACAAAGGCACCATTCAGCGGGTTCTTCCCGGCATGCAGGCGGCCTTTGTCGATATCGGTCTCAAACAGGCCGCCTTTCTCTATGTGGACGATGTCATCAAAAAGCAGAATCTCGATGCGGACGAACCCCCGGACAATGCCCTGCAATCGTCCGACGCCTCCGACAAGGATGATTTTGCCCCGGACAACACCTCCCGCAATATACCCATCGAACAGCTCCTGCGTGAGGGGCAGCAGATCATGGTCCAGATCGTCAAGGCGCCCATCGGCACCAAAGGCGCCCGGGTATCGACCTATATCTCCATTCCGGGACGGTATCTTGTGCTCATGCCCAACGTGGACCACATCGGAATTTCCAAGCGGATTGACCATGACGAGGAACGTCTTCGTCTGAAAAGCTTGCTGACCCGTATCCGCAAGGTCAAATACGGGTACATTTTCCGGACGGCGGCCGAAGGCATCGATGAAGAGCAGCTCAAAACGGAAATCGATCTTCTGGTCAATTCCTGGGAAAACATCAAACGACGCTACCGTCAGTACAGTGCCCCTTATACCCTGCACCGGGACCTCAAAGTGACCTTTCGCGCGATCCGGGACCTGATCACCCATGAAGCCAACAAACTGATCATCGATTCGTCTATCGGCTACGAGTCGATCAAGAGTTTTCTTCGAAAGATCATGCCCGAACTGAAGGTCAAGGTCGAACTGTATGAAGGTCAGGAACCCATCTATGATTTTTACAACATCGAAGGGGATATTGCCCGGGCCCTCAAAAAGAAAGTCTGGCTCAAATCGGGCGGGTATATCGTCATCGAACACACCGAAGCGCTGACGTCTATTGACGTCAACACCGGTCGTTACGTGGGCAAGCAGAATTTCGAGGAGACGATTTTCAAGACCAACCTGGAAGCCATCAAGGAAATCGCCTATCAGATCCGTTTGAGAAATATCGGCGGCATCATCATTCTTGATTTTATCGATATGGAAAAAGACGAGAACAAGGTCAGGATCTACGAAGAGCTCCGTGAGGTGTTCAAGAACGACAAAAGCAAGACCAATATCCTGCCCATGTCCGAAATCGGCCTGATCCAGATGACGCGTAAACGGGTCAGGAAATCCCTTAATAAAATTCTCTGTGAAAATTGTCCCAACTGCAGCGGAGACGGATTTGTCCTTTCCAAGAAATCCGTGGTTCAAAAAATATACCGCGAAATCAGACGCCACAATCGTGATATGACCGGTTCCGAATTCATTGTCCGTGTCCATCCCGATGTTGCGGATTACATGTTTCGAGAGGAAGCGAACATCGTATCGAGGCTGGAAACCGAACTGTCCCGCTCCATCCGCATTCAGAAAAACGCAAACTTTCATATCGAAGAATTTGAAATCACTGAAAAAATTCATTATTGACAAAAACGGGGATTTGTGTTTAGATCTTCCGGTTAAGTTTTAAATTTATTAAAAGATTACAATGAGTTATTAATAAACCATTCCAGGAATAGAAGGTGTTTCAATGAAAAGAACATATCAGCCCAGCAAAATCAAACGCGCACGCAAACACGGATTTTTGAACAGAATGGCCTCCGCGGCCGGTCGCAACATCATCAAACGTCGCAGGGCCAAGGGAAGAAAGAGACTTTCCGCTTAATTCATTAACGGACTCAGGTCATTGCGTGAATTTTCTTTAACCAAGCACGACAGGCTTCTCAGATCCAAGGATTATTCAGGCCTTCGATCAGGCGGAAAGAAAATTGAAACAGATGAATTTATTATTGTTTATAAAAACAATATGTTGAAAAATTCACGCTTGGGAATCACCGTATCAAAAAAAGTCGGCTGCGCTGTCGTACGAAACAGAATCAAAAGAACTGTACGTGAATTTTTTCGAACAAACAGGTTTCTGATCGTTGAATCCGTCGATATGAACGTTATTTCAAAACGGTCCGCGGGTTCTCAAAACAATCATACTTTGATGAAATCCCTGAATGAAGCATTTATAAGAATTGACAAGAAAATCAACGCTTAGTATACCGATTTTACTATTGATCAGGTTTTATCAGCTGGCTGTTTCGCCGTGGATGGGACCCCATTGTCGATTTTATCCGACCTGCTCGGAGTACGCGTATCAGTCGTTTAAGCGGCACGGATTCCTCAAAGGCGCCTACCTGTCGTTCAGGAGGATCATCAAATGCCATCCCTTTCATCCCGGGGGTTTTGATCCTGTACCTTGAAAATTCATTTCATTTGTCAGCGCATTCCCTCCTTCTTTTCGTGATTCTAAGACCGGTCGTCAATCAGGAGACAACATGGAACAGAAAAATTTGTTCACCGCCATAATACTGTCCGTTCTCGTTTTTATGGTGTGGAATTATTTTTTTATGCCCGCTCCGCAGGAGTTACCGCCCGCTGAGCCCCAATCCCAGGAGGAGGTGATACCGACACCCGACGATTCGATCACCCGGGTTGAATCCCTGAAGGATATCAACACACCGGCTGCGGATCAGAGCATCAGACTCACCACGGTTCGGACCCCGCTTTATGAGATCGTTCTGTCCAATCGAGGCGCGGTCATGAACCAGATCAAGCTCAAAGCGTACAAGCAGGAAAATACCCCGGATTCGGATCTGAAGTCCCTGATCGACCCGGCCCTTACATCCGGGAACTACGGGCTGTCATTCAAGAACAACAGCCTTCCCGGTCTTGACACGGCCCTGTTTGCCGTATCCGTCGATGAGTCCGACATCGATGTCGTTTCGTCGTCCCGGTCACTGGTCTACACCTTTGTATCCGAATCGGGCGTGGTCATTGAAAAGACCTTTGTGTTCAGCCCCGACACCTATCTGATCGATTGCCACATTACCGTGAAAAACGCATCCGATCGGAATTTCGGTGATGATCTCATGGTTCATCTGTCCAATCGAATCGCCGATAAAACAGCCATTGCCTTCGAAGGACCGGCTTTTTTTCTGAACAATGAACTCAATGAAATCAAAATCAAAAAAATCGACGAATCCGGTCGGTTTTCCGGCAATGTCAACTGGCTGGCTATTAAAGATCGGTATTTCATGCTGAGTCTTCTTCCCGGGGAACCGGCCGGCACAGACATTCTGTTGACCCATGACGAGACGTCGGAAATCATCACGGCCCATCTGGTCAAACCGACGGGGGTGATTGCTCCGGGGACGCAAAAACAGTTTCGCTATGCGATTTACAACGGACCGAAACAGCTGTCCATCCTCAAGACCGTTGGCTCAAAACTCGACAAGGCCGTCAATTTCGGCTGGTTTGATTTTCTCGCCAAGCCTTGTCTGACGCTGATGGATTACATCTATCTGCATGTGGTCGGCAACTACGGCATCGCCATCATTATTCTGACCATTTTGTTTAAAATCATTCTGTGGCCCCTGGGCAGCAAAAGCTACAAGTCCATGAATGATATGAAAAAGCTCCAGCCCCTGGTGGCCGAGATTCGTGAAAAACACAAGGCGAACAAACAGAAAATGAACGAAGAGATGATGAACCTTTACCGGACCTACAAGGTCAATCCCTTGAGCGGTTGCCTTCCCATGGTGGTTCAGATGCCGATTTTCTTCGCGTTCTACAAGATGCTCTACCAGGCGATCGAACTTCGCCACGCCCCGTTTTTTGCCTGGATCACGGATTTATCGGCCCCGGATCGTTTGTTTCATTTCAATGTCACCATTCCTTTTTTCGAGCCACCCACCGGAATCCCTGTGTTGACCCTGCTGATGGGCGCGTCCATGGTACTTCAACAAAAAATGGCCCCTCCCGCAGGTGATCCGGCTCAGGCTAAAATGATGATGTTAATGCCTGTGTTCATGACGTTCATCTTCATGAATTTTTCTTCAGGGCTTGTACTGTACTGGCTGGTCAACAATATTGTGTCGATCCTTCAGCAGTACTACATCATGAAAAAGAACGCTTAATACTGGAGGAATCCATGAATTCTTGTAAAGAGTTTGAAGGCAAGAATGTCGACCAGGCCGTCGAACTGGCATGCCAGACCCTCAATATCACGAAAAATCAGTTGAAGTACGATATCCTGTCCAACGGCTCAAGCGGAATCTTTTCGATCATCCGCAATAAAAAGGCCAAAATTCGTGTGAACCTGGAAAATTCCACACGCAACAAACAGCGGGTGCTGAATCTGGTTGACGAGGCCTTCGGCGTCAAAAAGAACCAGGTCGAAAACACCCGAAAGCCCCGCCTTGAAAAAACGGACAAGCCGATTGCGTCTCCTGAGATTGCTGAACTGTCTGCCGAAGCAAAGCCTGCGACAAAAAGCGAACGGACGGATCGTCCCAAACCCAAACCCGCTCCCAAACCGGTTCCCGCTCTTTATGATGATGAGGAGGAGGGTCCGGACGACGAGCCCCGTGAACGGATTATATCCGATTTTTACAAGGGCAAGTCAGCCGACGTCATTGGCCGTGAGGTCCTTGAAACCGTTCTTCCCTACATTACCGACGGATTTGAGGTGCGGGTTGAATCCAGCGGCGAAAATCTCGTGTACCACATTTCCAGCGAGGATTCGGCCGTGATCATCGGCAAGCGGGGGCAAAATCTCGAAGCCATGCAATACATTGTCGATAAAATCGTCAACAAGCATTCCCTGGAACGCAAGCGGGTTCTGATCGATGTGGAAGGGTATCTTGAAAAGCGGCGTGAAAATCTTGAAAAGATGGCCATCCGCATGTCCGACAAGGTCACCAAAACCGGAAAACCGTCCACCATCAGTCAAATGTCCGCCCAGGATCGCCGCATTGTTCATCTCGCCCTCAAGGACAATAAAAGCGTCCGCACCCAGAGCATGGGTGAGGGGTATTACCGTCGACTGGTCATTTTTCCCAAAAAAGGAAAAGCCCGTAAAAAGAAAGACTGACAAGCGTAATTCATTTAACCTGATAAAAACCTGCTCCTCATTTTCCTGTGGAGCAGGTTCTTTTATTTGATGGATCAAAAGATGGCTCACGGCACCATAGCAGCCCTTTCGACCCCGACCGGTCGGGGCGGTATCGGCATCATCCGCCTGTCCGGACCCGATGCCCTGTCCCTGGCATGTTCGGTGTTTGTTCTTCCGGATCATCGCGTCCCCGGGACCCTGCCGTCCCATCATGTGACCTATGGGTTTGTTCAAGATGAGCAGCAACGGATCATCGACGAGGTCCTGATCATTTACATGAAGGGCCCCCGATCCTATACGGCCGAGGATGTCGTTGAAATCCAGTCCCACGCCAGTCCCATCGTTCTACGGAAAATCCTCGACCTTCTCTACGCCCGGGGGGCCCGCCCGGCCGATCCAGGTGAGTTTACCAAACGTGCTTACCTCAACGGGCGCATCGACCTGACCCAGGCCGAAGCGGTCATTGACATCATCAACGCCCGAACGGCGTCATCCCTCGATATGGCGCTTTCTCAGGTTCAGGGAGAACTGCGCCGGTGCATCCAGTCCGTGGTTGATTCCCTTTCGGATCTTCAGGCACGCATTGAAGCCGCCCTTGATTTTCCCGATGATGTCGGTGATATTCTTGATTCCCGGGACATCCTGACCCTGATGTGTGCCCGTGTTCAGGAGCCCCTGCTGCGCCTTAAAAAAAATTTCAATGACGGCAATATCTACAGGGACGGCCTCAGGGTCGTGATCGCCGGTCCTCCCAACTCCGGCAAATCCAGCCTTCTCAACGCCCTGCTGGACAAGGACAAGGCCATCGTCACCCCCATTCCCGGAACCACGCGGGATCTGATCGATGACCTGATCACCATCGACGGCATTCCGTTTGAACTGACGGATACGGCCGGCATCCACGACACACGGGATCAGGTCGAGCAGATGGGTATTGCCCGTACCCTGGACCGAATGGAATCGGCCGATGTGATCCTTCTGATGGTTGACGGATCACGCCCCATGGACGATGCCGAGAAAGAGACCCTCGTGTCTCTCTATCAGCGATTTCATACCCGCAAGATCGTGGTACGGGTCGAAAATAAAGTCGATCTCGGCGGTTCCGGGAACGCGGCGCCCAGTCTTTTTGACCCGGATATTCGTATTTCAGCCTTGCATCGTACCGGCCTTGACCAACTGAAAACCGTCCTGGCCGATGCCGTTCTCGGAGATTTACCCGAGGATCGCAGCAGTGTGGTTCCCAATGCCCGTCACATGCATCTGATCGAAAAAGCTTTACAGGCCTGTGACGACATCATAAAAGGGGTGAATGACGGCCGGGGGGTCGAGCTGACGGCCGAGGATGTGGCGTCCTGTGTTGACGCGTTAAATGACATTCTTGGGTCGTCGGTTCGCGAGGATCTCCTGGACCGGATTTTTCAGGGCTTTTGCATCGGTAAATAATGACGGCTTTGAAAAAAGTCAATGTTTCACGTGAAACGATAGAGAGAGATAATATGGATGTTTCTATGTTTTTCGAAAAATATGAGTCGCTGGTCAAACACATTGACAGCGTCTGCGACCAAGTAAAAAAAGACCACGGTACATGTGTGACATGCAAACCCGGCTGCGCCGACTGCTGCCACGCATTGTTCGATCTGACCCTCATCGAGGCCATGTACATCAAACGCCGTTTCGATGAACGGTTTACCGGAAAATTGCGTCACGAGATCATCACCTATGCAGGTGAAGCGGACCGGAAGATTTTCAAACTGAAAAAACAGGCCACCGAGGCGGATAAAAAAGGAGTCGACAGCGAGAGAATCCTGGAGGTGATTTCCAAAACCCGGATTGCCTGCCCCCTTCTGGATGAAACCAACCAGTGCTGGATGTATGACAGTAGGCCCATAGCCTGCCGGGTTTACGGTATCCCCACGTCCGCCGGAGGTATTGGGCATACCTGCGGCTTGTCCGGCTTTGAACCGGGTAAACCCTATCCGACGTTGAATATGGATGCGGTTTACAGTCAACTGTACGCCATCAGCCATTTGATGGTCAGAACGATCAAATCCAAATACAAGCAGATGGGGGATATTCTGGTGCCTCTGTCCATGTGCCTGCTTACCGATTACAACGAGGAGTATCTGGGCCTGCCGGGGCTGGAGGTTATTTCATGACCGCCCGTGACGAAGACCGCGAGCGACGGAAACAAGCCATCTTCGACGGCATGGGGAAACGGGGGCAGAAACGGATTCTACAACAGGGATACGAGGCATGGGATCCCTTCGAAGAACCCAAGGACCCCCTGGATATCCGTAAAGACGTATCCAAGCGTACGGTCAACCAGTTGGTTCACGAATTTCTCCAGACACGCCGGGAAGAAACCTCGTCGGTGGCCTTTGCCGAAGGGGTTATGGAAATGGCCTTGGCGCTGATGAACAACAACGATAAATACCGGGGGATGTTTGCCTATGCCCTGTGGTATGCCGACTTGCTCAAGCGGGAAGGCCATGACGGCACCCTGTGATCCCGAAAACGAGCATCAATTGCTTGCATCCCGGATTCTGACGCATCTGTCCGTGCAGGAGCGGATGTGGACTCCGTCGGATTTGATTCGCTATGTGCGTGATCAAAGCGGTTTGGATTATCGGCGGAGTCGCCGGTTGATCGACGACCTGATTCGGGATAATCAGTTGGAGTATCTGGACCTTTACGGCCGGACCTGCGTGGGCCTCTCCTTCAACCGGAAGGTTCGCGTATCGTCACGGATCGTGCTTTGTCCCCCTGAAATACGGGTTGATGCCGCCCGGACCGAGGTCGTGATCCGCCTGAACAAAGGGATCTCCTTCGGACGGGGAACCCATCCCACCACCCGGCTTTGCCTGGCGGCTCTGGATGAGGTGTCGACCCGAAAGCGGTTCAACCATGCCCTGGACGTGGGCACGGGCACGGGTGTTCTGGCCGTTGCCATGGCTCTTCTTGGGGCAGAGCTGGTCCTGGGAACGGATATCGATGCCGTTGCCCGAAACGAGGCGGACGAGAATGTCCGGCTGAACGCCCTCGAACACCGAATCCTCATCGATGACACCATTCCACCCGAAATGTGCTTCGATCTGATTGCCGCGAATCTTCGTTTTCCCACGCTGATTGATATGGGCCGTTTTTTTCGGGACCGGTTGACCCCTGACGGAGTTCTGGTGATCTCCGGTTTCCGTGTCGAAGAAAAAGGGCAGCTGATCAGCCGGTATGACCGTCTTGGGATGACGCCGTCCGGGGAAACATGTGAAAACGGGTGGTGCGCCCTGGAACTCGGCCACAGCAAAAACACCCCGATTTAAAAGCCGCCAAACAACGCGATTTGAGGACCCGAATCCTTTTTGTAAGCCTGTCTATTCGCCAAATTAAGATCGTCTGAATATCGATGTTTTTCGAAGCCGAATTTTTTGAGGCTCTGCTCCGAAAATCGGTCATCGGTGAAAGGGTTTGCCGAGGCTGGACGGAGCCGTGGCCCTCAGCCGATCGGTCAGTCGTCTGAAAAAGCGTTTCGTTTCCGCTTGGGAAGATCGGGGTGTCGTTTGGGACACGTGAATGAGCACCAGAGAAAAAATCATTAGGGGAAAGGGCGCCACCTGAAAAATCTGGGAGGGAACCGAGGGAAACCATTGTTGAAAGTAAATGCCCATCACCTGGAGAAAAGAAAACAGGTAACATCCCAACGCCACGCGAAGGGGACGCCATCCGCCGAAAATAACCAGGGCCAGGGCGATCCATCCGATGCCCTCACACCCCTGGGGACGTCCCCAACCGGCCTTGACGAACAGTGAGAAGGTCGCCCCCCCCAATCCCACCAGGGCCCCGCCGATCAGTCCGTGAACCATCTGAACCGTCGAGGGTCGAATGCCCCGGGAATAAGCCGCCTGCGGGTGTTCACCCACAGCCTTGACACGAAGCCCGAAGGGGGTTTTTTCAAGGTACCGGAAGGTCACGGCAATGAGGATGATACTGCCGTATACCGGAACCGTGTGTGAAAAAAAGACGGGCCCCGCAAAAGGAAGATCGGACAGCAGGGGGATAGGTACAGGGACCATCGGAGGGCCGTTCAGCCGGGTGAAGGGATTGCCCAGAAAATACGCCAGGTCCCGGCAGGTCAGGGTCAGGATAAATCCCACGGCTACCTGGGAAACACGCAGGTAAAGGCTGAACACCAGAACAATGAGGGTGACGAGCATGCCTGTTATCGCACCGGACACACATCCCAGGAAAAGGGACCCGGTTCGGTATGCTGTGACAAAGGCGGTCATGGCGGAGAGAAGCAGCGTACCGTCCAGAGACAGGTTGATGATCCCGCTTTTCTCGGTGATGGTTTCACCCAGGGCCGCGAAAATCACGGGGCTTGCACCGGCGACAATGCCGGAAAGAATAAGGATGACGGGAAGATCGGTCATGGTCACTGTTTCTCCGTGGGCTGTAAAAGCCTGCGCCGCAAGGCATGAAGCGCGATAAACGTCAGGACCAAAGACCCCTGAATGACGCCTCCCAGGGAGGAGTCCAGGCCCAGCACCATGGGCAGCTGGATGCTGCCGACATTCAAACAGGCAAAGATCAGGGAAACCACCGGCACCACCCGGATATCATGGCCGGAGAGCATCACCACCAGAAGGGCAAGGTAACCGTAATTACTGGAAATGGATGGAATCAGACGGTGATAGACGCCGGTCACCTGGATTGCACCGGCCATGCCCGCGAGACCTCCGCCCAGGCATAAGGCCAGCATCATGTATCGGACGGGCCGCAAGCCGTACAGGCGCGCAGCCGACGGATTGAGACCGATGGCCTGGAAGGCCAGGCCGATCCGGGTCAGATGGACCAGGAAAAAGGACAAAAGCAGAAACAGAACCGTCAGGACCAGAGCCGAGGCCGGAATAGCCGTGGGTTTGATCAGGGAAAGCCACAGCTCCCGGGCAATCATCTCCGTACCGCTCATCGAAGCAACGCCCGGACGTTTCCAGGGCCCGAAAATCAGCCACAGAATCCAGCCCTGGGCCACAAAATTCAAGCCCAGACCCGCAAAAATTTCATTGACTCCGCCCTTGGTTTTCAAAAAACCTGCAACCAACGCCCAGAGGGCGCCTCCCATCATCGAGGCGGCCATGGAAATCACCAGCACCGCGACGGGCAGTCCGGATGTCGGGAAAAGGCGCAACACAGTCATGGCAAACACCGCACCGATCATCATCTGACCTTCCACACCGATGTTCCAGAGATTGATCCGGAAGGTAAACACCAGACCGATGGAACACAGGGTGAGGGGAATCCAGGCCTTGATCACGTGGCCCACCCGGACCCAGGAGGACAGGGATCCCAGAATGATCTGATGATAGGCATGGTGGGGGTTCACCCCGCTGACCAGCAGGATCAGATTGGTGATCAGATAAACCGGGATCAGGGACACCAGCAAGAAAACCACAGGATGGGTCAACATCATTCGGGCAATTTTTTGTGTCGAAGAAACCGGTTCCATCATGAAATCACTCCTGTTTCACATGAAACAATTGATTTGAATGGTCTTTAAAATCAAAATGATACATCCTTTCCAGATAAAGCGGCACCAAGCTCCCTGACGGAGGTGTCCTGGGTCGGACGGTCAAGAACCATAACGCCGTCATAAAAAACAAGAATCCGGTGGGCCACCATCATGATTTCATCGAGTTCCGACGAGGTAAACACGATGGCGGTACGATCCGTGAGGCAGAGCGATTGAAGTTTTGTCCAAATGCTATAGGCCGACGAGAGGTCCAGGCCCCGGGTCGGCTGTTCAAGCAGAAGCAGACGGGGACGGGGGGGCAGCAGGGACAAAAGGAGTCGCTGCTGATTGCCGCCGGACAGGGTTTCCACACGGGACCGGGGCTGCGCCTTGATCTGAAAGGCATCGATGGCCTGTCGGGCCTGTCGGTCGATGCGGCGTCGGGACAAAAAAAACGAAGGCGGTTGAGAGCCCAACGCATGGTGATCCATCAGGGAGAGACCGGGAATCAGGCCTTCTTCAAGACGCGACGACGGAAGAAAAGCGATTCCGGCCCGTTGAAAATCGACATGACTCCGACGGCTGAAGTCCTCGTTATCGACGAACAGCGCTCCCCGGCTCAGGGGAACCAAGCCCGACGCCACACGCAAAAAGACGTCCTGACCGCTGCCTTCAAGTCCGGCCAGGCCGATGATTTCCTGTTCATGAATGTTCACGGACAGGCGGTGAAGGCCGGTGCGTCCGCCACGGGCCGAGACCTTGTCCATACTCAGAACAAGGGGACCGGGACGGGGACGGTGTCGTTTTGGAGGGTTTGAGGGGGCGTCAAACATCATGGAAAGCAGGGCCGAGGTATTAAAGGGCCGGGTCATGTGTCCGCTGACCCGACCCTGTCGCAGGACCGTGATCCGGTCACAGAAAGCTGCCACATCCTCGAGTTTATGAGAGACCAGAACAATGCTTTTTCCCTGTTCGGTCAGCCGGGTGAGAGCGGTAAACAGAATGTCCTTCTGAGTGTCGGAAATCCCGGTGGTCGGTTCATCGAGGATCAGCACACGACGGCCCAGGGAAAGGAGGCGGATGAGTTCAAGCTGCTGACGTTCCCCGACGGTTAACGATGCCGCCGTTCGATCGGGATCCAGCGAAAAGCCGAGGGAGTTTGCGATGCGGTAGAATTTTCCCACAAACCGATCGTTTCGGATGAACAGTCCCCGGGCCTGACCGATCATGAAGTTTTCGATCACCGTCAGCTGGGGAAAATCCATGGGATCCTGATAGAGCATGCCGATGCCGGCATCGGCCGCATCCCGGGTGGAGGAAAAGGACACGGGCGTCCCGTTGACGATGATCCGGCCGGAGGTTTTGGGGATGTAGCCGGCCAGGATTTTCATCAGGGTGCTTTTCCCGGCGCCGTTCTCACCAAGAACGGCATGAACGGCACCGTCCTCGATGGTCAGGCTGATGCCGTCGTTGGCCCGTAGGGTCCCGTAATGCTTATGAATGTCGATGAGTTCAATCAAACCGTCCGCCTTGTGCGACAGGAAGAAAGGTCAACAGAGCCGTCAGGCCGAGAAAAAGGGCCGTAAACCCGGGGCAGGCACCGTTATTTGACACGACTCTGTCCGTGCATGCCCTGGAGCAACTGGGGCATGTACCAAATATTCCGGTCCGTGGCGACGTCGCCCGGGGCGAGAAACACGCTGCCGTCCTGATAGTTCAGGGGACCCGTGAACAGGTGAACCTTGCCCGATCCCAGATCGGCGATGAATTGATCCAGGGCGGCGGACACGTCGGCGGTCATCGCAGGTCCTTTGAGGAAGCCCACATGACCGGCATCGGGATCATTGATATCCGACCAGTTGGGTGAGAGCCAGATCCATTGCTGGGTCAGCGTGCCGGCCATGGCCCGGCCGATCAGATCGACATAACTCGGACCCCAGTTGAAATAGGGTACACCGAGACAGACCGTATCGGCGCCGTCACAGGCATGTTTGTAGTCATAGGGAATGGCGCGGACATCCTTGCCGGACAGGCGCTTCTGCTTTGCAACACTGACGGCTTCGGAGGTATCGATACCGGAAATCAGAACATCGAAGCCCGAATCGAAAAAGTGAGAGGCCACCTGGGTGGGATCCGCGGTGACACCGGGAATGTTAAACCAGAAACCGATCCAGGACACCTCGAAACGAAGGTCTTCGGGTTTTCGTTTAAGCACGCGGTCCCAGGCGTAGCGCGCACCCAGGAAGCAGGCCACGCTCAAACGCCGTGTCTCATCGTTGATCAACGGTCCCAGGTAGCCGATTTTTCCCGTGCGGGTGGTCATGGCCGCCGTGAAACCGGCCATCATCTTGGCATACTCCATCCGACCCATGACATTGCTGAGGTTTTTCGGAGCCTTGCCGGTCAGGGCTCCGTCGCCGGACACGTGAATGAAGGCGGTGTCGGGATGCATCAGGGCCGCTTCGAGAATGCCGTCACTCATGTCATCGGAATTGGCGATGATCAGCGAGGCCCCCTTCTCGATCATGTCGTCAACCAGCTGGGGAATCGTGATACCGGGGCGATCGGCGGGATTGACCTTGTCAATGAACAGCATTCGGGTGCCGGGCAGATGCGTCTCAACGTATTTTCCGGCATCGTAATGGGCCTGGCTCCAGCCGTGGTCGTTCATGGGACCCACAAGAAGAAGGCCGAAGGTGAAGGGCGATGCGGGGTTGGCCTGGGCCGGATGGACCCACGGAAAAAGACAGAGGACGAAAAGGGTTAAAAACCCATGGAGTAACAAACGTTTTCGAAAACGCATGGACTTTCTCCTTAAAAAAGGGTGCGGAGGTTAAGTGACTTGGAAACGTTTGGGGCAAAAACGGTTTTCAAGGCACGAAAGCGTAAGACGTGTCTGGTTTTGTTGAAAATATAATGGGATCGAACGGTCAGGTCAACAGTAAAACCCGGCCGGCCCCGGGGCGGTGAATCAAATGAGAGACAGGCTGGACAGGGTGCGGTTCAAATCGTCGAGGCCGACGACCTGATGGGCGTTGAGGCCGGCCTGTCGGGCCGATGCGATGTTGTCCGGGTGATCGTCGAAAAAAAAGATCTGTTCGGCGGGGCTGTCCAGCTGATCGATCACATAGGTGAAGGTATCGATGGCCGGCTTGACGCGGCCGATCTGATGGGAGGGAAAATTGTGATGGAAATACCGGTCGATACCGAAACGTTCACAGAGATTGGTCCAGTGGATGGCATTGGTGTTGGACAGACTGGCCAGGGTGTAGCGTTCCGAAAGAGCAGAAAGAAGGCGGCGGGAGCCGGGGAACAGATGGTTCGACCATGAAGAAAAATGGTCCAGAAATACGTCGATGTCGATGGACAGGGCGTAATCGTCGATCACGCCCTGGGCAAAGGACCGGGGATCGAGCAGGCCGCTTTCAAACCGTCGCACCGCCTCCGAATGAAGCCAGATCGACCAGAGTTCGTCGACCGAAAGCCGGTGACCCGTCCATTCGCGCATCTGGGAAACACCGGTCAGTTCGATAAAAACGCCCCCAAGATCGAAGATCAGGGTCGGTTCGTTCATGGGTCACGCTTCCGGTGAACGATCGGGCTTGGACGGACGTCTCGAGCGGGATCGTCGCCTCGGGCCCGAAGCGCGGGGGGGGCGGGACGAGGACGGGGCATCACCGGAATCCGACGGGGGACGACGGGAGTCACCGCCTTCGGACCGGGGTCTTCGGGTGCGGGATCGTTTGCGCTTTGGATCGGACACACGGTCCGACGCGTCGCCTCCGGCATTTCGGACTGGGGCCGGCGGGTCGGCGAGCAGGCAGTCGTCGGGGTGTTCACAGACCAGATCGTTGCCAAGGAAGGCCTCGATGTCGGGAATGTGAAAGGAATCATCCTCGCAGGCGAAACTGACGGATATCCCCTGGGTGCCGGCCCGGCCGGTGCGGCCGATCCGATGAACGTAGCTTTCCGGATCCTGGGGCAGGTTGTAATTGATCACATGGCTGATATCATCCACATGAAGACCGCGGGCCGCCACATCGGTGGCCACCAGGACACGGCATTTGCCTTCGCGGAAATCCTCCAGGGCCCGGATGCGTTTGTTCTGCTGGATTTCACCGGAAATCAGGGCGGTTGAAATGCCGTGATTGCTCAACTTGCGGGACAGATCCCGGGCCTGGTCACGCCGGTTGGTGAACACCAGAACCCGTTCGAGTTTTTCCTGGGTGATCAGATTGTAAAGCAGGGAAAATTTTTCACTGGTCGTGGTGATGTAGATGACCTGCCGGACCGATTCCGCCGCCACATGTTCCGGTTCGATTTCCACCTTGCAGGGTTCGCGGGTCCACTGTTCGGCCAGTCGGGTGACTTCGGGGGTGAAGGTGGCGCTGTAGAAAAAGGTCTGCCGCTGATCCTTGTGGGGGGTGCTGTAGACGATTTTCCGGACATCGGGGATAAACCCCATGTCCAGCATCCGGTCGGCTTCGTCGAGCACCAGAATTTCCACCTTGTCCAGCTTGATCAGCTGCTTGTTCTTGAAATCGATCAGACGGCCGGGGGTGGCCACGATCACGTCAAAGGATTTTTCCTTGAGGGCCCGGGTCTGCTTTTCATAGCCCATGCCGCCAAACACCGACAGGATTTTGAAGGGGGTGTATTTGGAAAGGTCCAGGGCGTCTTTTTCGATCTGCAACACCAGTTCCCGGGTCGGTGCGAGAATCAATGCCCGGGGCTGACCCTTTGGAGGGCCGCCCTTGACGGGATGCTTGAACATATGGGTGAAGATGGTGATCAGAAAGGCGGCGCTTTTCCCCGTCCCGGTCTGGGCCTGGCCGATGGCGTCTTTGCCGGAAAGGGCCTGCGGCAGGATACCGGCCTGGACCGGCGTGCAGTACTGAAAATTCAGGTCGGCAACGGCATGAAGGATCGAAGGCGGCAGGTCGAGGTCATGGAACCGGACCTTGCCCTCGGCCGGAGGAACCTTGAAATCGTCGATGCTCCAGGGGGCGAGGGTCTCCTGCTTTTCGGGCTGGGGTCTGGGTTCACGGGGCTTGGGAGCCGATGTCCGTGCCGGTTTTTCGGATTTGGGCCGTTGATCACGGGGCCTGGGAGCCGGTGTCCGTGAGGGTTTGTCGCTTTTGGTCCCTGCGTTGCGGGGATCGAACCGGGGCGATCGTTCCTTTTTGTCCGTTTCCGAATAGGGGACGTTCCTGACAGCTTCTCGTGATCGTTCAGCAAAGGGGATGGCGGCTGACCGCTGTTTTTTGAAAATGGATTTTAGTTTTCCAAAGAAATGTCTTATCACCGTGTACCTATATGTTGTTTATGCCGTTCCACCATCAAAGGGGCCTTTGGGGATTATTTCATGCATCCGGCCGGCGGTGCGCCGTATTAAATTCATAAAGCGGCAAAGCGAGAAGATAATGTGAAATAAATCCCGAAGCACTTCCGTTAAATACCGGACACATATAATCATCAATGGGCGACAAATACAAGAAAAAACCTGCCGGCCGACAGTTCGGGCAAGGGCAGATATGATAATTCGGTTTTGAAAGATCGGGTTTTGTGGTAGTAGACGGGAAAAAATCGTCTCAACCGTGAATCAAGGACGCCATACCGGTGAACAGACAGGGCAAACGTAAGAAAAAAACAGCGCGAAAACCGGCGGGAGGGGCTTACATCGAGGCTCTGGTGGCCCGACCCACAGGCGAGGTGTTCGAACTTTCAGGGTACGCCGCGCTGGGCATGGACGGGGACCGGTTTGTTCCGCTGACCGACGGAAACACCGGGGCCATGCCCCACGGCAGTGAAATCATGATGCTGCCGGACCGGAAGCCCATGGTTTTCAACCTCAGGCGGGGATGCGTGGAAACCCTCGAGGAAAACCCATATGAGCCCGGTGAGCCGCTGTTTCCCGTGGCCGTGTTCAATTCACCCGGGTATGTCAATACGGCGGTTTGCGCCTATGAGGAACGAGCCGGCGCCGGATTTCTGCCCCTTTTTTCTTACGGAGCCGCCGGATGGGGTCCCGGCGGTTTCCGTTCCGCGGCCATACAGGTGGATCGTGAACGGCGCCAGGATCTTCGTTTGATGCCCCTCGACAAGGTCCGTGCCGGTGTTGCGTCCCTCAGAGTCAAATACCCCGAAAACCGCCTGAGAGAGCATCTGGAGCATTGCGCCCTGGTCAGCGGGTGTCCGGCGGCGAAGAATTTTTTCATCGGGCGGTGCGAAGCGCCCCTGCCCAGCTCCCGGCACTGCAACGCCCGCTGTCTGGGATGCATTTCCCTCCAGACGACACCGGCTCTGTCCTGCTGCCAGGAGCGCATCGCCTTTACGCCCACGCCCGATGAAATCGCCGAGGTGGCCCTCGAGCACATTTTTGCGGTCGAGGAGGCCGTGGTGAGTTTCGGCCAGGGCTGTGAAGGGGATCCCCTGATGGTCGGAGAGGTGATCCGCGAGGCTGTGCTGATGATCCGCCGTCAGACCGATCGGGGAACCATCAACGTGAATACCAACGCTGGCCTTCCCGCTCAGGTCGAGGCCCTGTTCGATGCCGGGCTGGACAGCATGCGGGTGAGCATGAACAGCGTACGGGAAGCCTGCTACACGGCCTACTTCAGGCCCCAGGGATACCGCTTCGCCGATGTGCTGAAAAGCATCGACATCGCCCGTTCCAAGGGTGGATTTGTGGCGATCAACTATTTGAACTGTCCGGGCATCACCGATACGGTCCAGGAGGCTGCGGCCCTCCTTTCCTTTATGAAGGAGCATCCGGTCCATCTGATTCAATGGCGCAACCTGAATTACGATCCCCTTCGGTATTATCAGGTGATGCGCAGCGCCGACGCCCAGGACGGTCCCATGGGCATGGGACGTCTGATCACCACGCTGAAAAAAACGTTTCCCTCGCTCAAACACGGGTATTTCAACCCCCCCAAAGAGCGGTTTTCAATACAATTATCCTGAGGGCACCGACAATGAAATGGATAGAGATTGCCGTGTTTTTTCAACCCGACGAAACGGTTCTGGTCGAGGAGTTGATCGCGTTGGTGTTCGAAGACGCCGGCGTGGGCGGGGTGTCGGTGGAGCGGCCCGATCTGGAACCCCCCGAAGGCTGGGACCCGGGACCGGTCAGCCGTCCGGAACGCTTCTGCGTCCGGGGGTACATTCCGTCGGACGACGGGGCCCGGGCGGTCTGCCGCACCATCGAGCAGGGCATTGACCGGCTGAACGGCCAGGGCCTTTCTCTGTCCATTTCCTACACCGGCCTGGCCGACGAGGACTGGTCCGAAACCTGGAAAGAATATTTCAGGCCCGAGCGAATCGGTGAACGGATCGTGGTCAAACCCACCTGGCGGGATTACCGGCCCGAACCGTCGGACATCGTGGTCGAGATCGATCCGGGCATGGCCTTCGGCACGGGCACCCACCCCACCACCTCCATGTGCGTCCGGCTGATTGAAACCTATCTGAGGCCGGGTCAATCCTTTCTCGATATCGGGACCGGGTCGGGGATTCTGATGATCGTGGCGGACAAGCTGGGCGCCGGACCCATGACCGGAACGGATCTGGACCCCACCGCCGTGGAAACGGCCCAAAAAAATCTGTCGCTCAACCAGGTCGCTCCGGACCGGTTCCGCCTGGTCAAAGGTCATCTGTCGGACGGGGTCCGGGGACGTTTTCCCCTGGTGGCGGCCAACATTCTGGCCGAGGTGATTCTGGTTCTTCTCGATCAGCTTGGTCAGGTGATGGAAAAGGACGGGATTTTCATCTGTTCGGGAATCCTCGAGGAAAAGGCCGACACGGTGGCCGCGAAAATGGAAGCAACCGGATTCCGGATTCTTGAACGACGCACCCGTGACGCCTGGGCGGCCCTGGCCGGTCGGTATTCGGGATGATGCGGGGCAGGCGCCGTGATTCTCCACCTTGACATGGACGCCTTTTTCGCTTCGGTCGAACAGCGGGACCATCCCGAGCTCCGGGGCAAACCGGTGATCATCGGCGGACGGTCCGAGCGGGCCGTGGTGTCCACGGCAAGCTACGAAGCCCGGGCCTACGGTGTCCACTCGGCCATGCCCCTGTATCAGGCCGTGAAACGCTGCCCGGCGGCCCGGGTCATCCGGGGCGACATGGCCCGGTATCGTGAGGTGTCCCGGCGCATCTTCAGCCTGCTTGAGCGGTTCTCCCCCTCCATCGAACCGGTCTCCATCGACGAAGCCTATGTGGATATCACGGGCTGCGAACGGATCTTCGGCCCTCCCCGTGAGATGGCACGGCAGATCAAGGCAGCCATTGTCGAGTGCGAGCATCTGACGTGCAGCATCGGTATTTCCCCTTTGAAGTTTCTGTCCAAAATCGCCTCGGACATGAACAAGCCCGACGGTATCACCCTGATCGGTCCCGATGAGGTTGAAGAGGTCCTCTTCCGTCTGCCGATACGGAAGGTGCCGGGGGTGGGGGACCGAACCTTTGAACTCCTTCGGGCCCTGGGGGTAAGAACCCTGGGTGATGTGGCCCGCGTGCCCGATCATCTTCTGACGGCCCGGCTCGGGGCGTACGGCCTGCGCCTGAAGCAGCTGAGCTGCGGCATCGATCACAACAGGGTCTGTCCGGTGTCGGAGCGCAAGTCCGTCAGCACCGAAACCACCCTGGATCGGGATACGGGAGACCGGGAGGCCTTAGCCCGGATTCTGCTCGTTCAGGCCGACGAGGTGGCCCGGCAATTGAGGCAAGAAGCGGTCAAGGCCCGGGTGGTGACCCTGAAAATCACCTTTCCGGATTTCAGGCAGATAACCCGGCGCCATACCCTTGCCGCGCCCACCCAGAGCGCCCGGGATATTTACCGTGACGTGATGCGGTTGTTTGAAAACGAGTCATTCGGGGCCGTTCGGTTGATCGGTCTCGGAGCCGCCGGACTTCTGCCGGAGCGGCAGCCGGTTCAGGCCGGTCTGTTCGAAAGCCGGGAAAATCCCTCCCGGGCGCGGTGGGAAAAGGCCGAGCGGGCCGTGGATTCCATTGTGGGTAAATACGGAAAAGCCCTGGTGAACCGGGCGGCGGCGGTCCTTCCGGCTAAGGGTCCGGTCAGCGACGATCCTGATCGCTGAGAAATTCCTTGAATTCCATGTTGTAGATGTAGATCAGAATAAGGGAAAGGCCCACGATCAGGGGGCCGTAGAGCAGGCCCATCAGTCCGAACCGGCTGAGCCCCCCGATCAGCGAGAGAAAAATCAGAAGGGTGTTCATGTTCGCGCCGCCCTGCATGAACAGGGGACGCAGGACGTTGTCGATTCCGCCCACCACCAGGGTGCACCAGAGGGTCATGAAGAGCGCAAGGCCCCAGTGTCCGGAAACCAGGAGAAACAGGGCCGCCGGAATCCAGACCAGGGCCGTGCCCACCACGGGGACCAGGGAGGTGAAGGTCATGACGGCTCCCCAGAACAGTGCCGGAAGGCCGCAGACGGCGAAGGCGATTCCTCCGGCGACGCCCTGGGCCAGGGAGGTGGCCAGGGTGCCCAACAGGGCTGATTTTCCCACATCCTTGATTTTCTGGAGAATCTGTTCCTCCTGACTTCCGGACAGGGGGATCAGGTGCAGCAGCCGCTCGACAAGATGGGCTTCGTCCCGGATCACGAAAAAGAAAACCACCAGCATCAGACCGAATTTCGCGATCAGCGAACCGATGTTGCCGGCCAGTTGACCGCCGTGATTGAGAAGCTTGCGGCCGAAGGCGGCGGTGGCGTCCATCACCAGTTTGTCCGGTTTCATGTGGGTCAGGTCCAGGGACGGAAACAGTTTCTGGATGTCGGGCAGCCGGGTGTGGACCCAGTCATACAGCCCGGTGACCAGGGGATGATTCAAAAGGGTCTGGTACTGTTCGTCGGCGATCCAGGCCGTGATGGCGTTGAACGAGACAATGCCCTGATGGATCAGGGCGATGAGAATAAGGGACAGGGGGATGATCACCACGACGGTCACCAGCAGGCAGGTCAGGGCGGCGGCCAGGTTTTTCCGGTGACCCAGAAGCCGCTCGATCCTGGCGTGGACCGGGCTGACGGAAAAACCGAGAATGACGGCCAGAAGGATGGTGTCCAGGTAGGGACGGAACATGGAAAAACAGCCCAGAAAGACGAGAAACATCAGGAAAAACAGAAAATAATGGGCGTTGATTCCGACGGTTTCCGGTCCGGACGACGGGGTCCCGGCTTCGGCGGCCAGGGCCCGGGCGGTTTTCCTCGGAAGTTTGAACGACGTTTTCGATCTGTATCGGCTCATGGCGTTCGGTATCCCGGTTTGGTGAAGACGGTTGATCGATCGACCTGTGAGGGAAAAACATACCGCCGGAATGATGCGGTGTCAAACAAATGTTGAAAAGGCCTTCCCCGTGAAAAAAGCAAACAACCATTGTAAAGAAGGGGGTTATTTTCTATAAAGAATAAATCTTGACGGCTTCGTAAAACGTCCGATTTCTGCGTTGCGCTTCATCCCTCGTCACTGCGGCGTACCCTAAGTACGCCTCATTCCTCGGGATTCGCGACGCCTTGAACTCGAACGTTTTTCTTTGCCGTCATTTGATGACTTTTTATGAGTTCATCAAATCTTTAAAACGAAAGGAAAATGAATGAATTTTTATATCGGGAATCTGAGCATGGGTGTGACGGAGGATGATTTGAAAGCGGCTTTTTCCCGCTTCGGTGATGTGACCGCCGTCAAGATCGTCAAAGATCGGTTTTCCGGGAGTTCGAAAGGCTTCGGCTTTGTCGAAATGCCCGACAATTCCGATGCGGATCGCGCCACCAAAGCCTTGAATCATACGGATATGAAGGGCCGGCTCATCCGGATCACCCAGCAGGACGCCCGCAGCGCCAAGCGGCGTCAGAAAAAAAAGCGGTTCCGGGCCGGATGAAACCGGTAAGACGGTCGGTCGACGACGTGTCGCATCGGCCCTCGCCGGCGATGAAACGATCGCCGGAATTCCCATGCGCCGGACCGTCACGGTCCGGCTTTTTATTTCTTTCAATCGCCTTTTATCATTAGCGTTTGCCTTCTTCGGGCAAGTTTGGTAAACTTTCCGAAAGTCTTCACAGCCACGCCGTGGCGACATTTCTTGTCAAGTTTTTATCATTCCTGACGATATGGATTAAATCGTACCGGGCAGGATGCCCGGATATGTTGCCTCTCTCAGGCGGCCTCGTTCCATGATGTCGGGGAAGCGAACACAGCGAGCGGATACCCAGCCATGAATCAACAGACAGATCGTTTTGAAAACGAGCGGAATACCGTGCCTGATTTTCCGGTGAACCCGGAGGCGCTGGCCGATGACCTGACCGATCTCAAACACGCCCTTGACGACATCAGTGTCCGTACCGAACCCCGGTTCATGGAGCTGGGCGGTCTTCTTCAAAAGGCCAACGACCAGGGACGGAGCATCGGACAGAAGGCCGAAGACATCGTTACGATGGCCCAGGGAGACGAGGGAAACCTTCGTCTTGCGGCGATTCGGCAGATGATCGGCCGGTCGCTGAAGGCGCTGGAGTCCCAACGGGAAACCCTTGCCCTGCGGTCCGGGTCGGTCCGGACGGTGGTCGGCAGCCTTACGGAGCTTCAGACGAAAAACGAGGATATCGAGCGCCTGGCCAAATATCTGAGGGCCGTGGCCCTGAATATTTTTATCGAAACCTCCCGATCCCAGGCCCTCAGTGAGAATTTTTCCATCATTGCGACGGAAATCAAGCAGCTGTCCGAAACCATCCTGACGCTGTCTAAGACCATCCGCGAGACGGCGGCCGAATCGGGAAAACGCTTTGCCTCGATCCGCGATGACATCGAGGCCGGTGTGGACCGGATGGCCAGGCTGACAGGCGACGCCGATCGCTCCGTGGGCCATGCCGTGGAACAGACGGACGCCTGGATCAGTCAGGTCGGACACACCGCGTCGTTCTGCGTGGACCATCATGCGGTCATCCGGGACGAGGTGGGAAAGATCGTCATGTCGCTTCAGTTCCATGACGCCATGCGCCAGCGGCTCGAACACATTGGAACCGGTCTCGACGACATGGCCGCCATGTGCCGGACAACGGATACCGGAAGGCCGGACACGGACCGTGAAAACAGGGCCATGATCCATACCCTCTGCGGTCTGTTGTCCGACCAGCTGGCCCAGATCGTCGTGGAGCTGGGCGAGGTCTACGATCGCTGCAAGGCCTCCTTCGACACGGTCAACCTTCGGATGGCCCAGGTTGAACAGTCGGTTGAACACCTGACCTTTGATGACGCCTCGTCTTCGGGCAGGGGGCCCAGGGCCTCGGACAAAGGCGTCGGTCTGGTGGACGCCCTGTCGGCGTTTATGGCCGTGCAAACCCGCGGGCAAACCCTGGCACGACAAATGGACGAGGCCTACGACATGGTTTCCGGGACAGCGGGTTCGCTTTCCGGACAGATCGGAGAGATTCATCAGATCAGCATGGACGCCCATATCAAGGCCCTCAACGCCATCATCGCCGCCACCCATCTGGGAGACGAAGGGAAAACCCTGTCCGTTCTGGCCGGTGAGATGAAAACCCTGTCGGACCTGGTCGACCGGTTTGTCCGTGATGTGGAAACGGTTTTAACCGATCTGGTGTCAAGCGCCAACGTGGAAACATCGGCCGGATCGGATGCCGGCGATGATGACGGCCGGGCCCTCGCCGACAAGGTCCAGGCCCTGCCCGAACTGATCGACCGGATGAAACAGGCCTCCCGTGACATTCGTGAGAACCGGAAACGGGTTCATCAGGTCCATGAGGACGCCCTGGCTCATCTGGGGTTCATGCCGGCCGTGGTCGATGAAATCCTTCGACAGAGAGACCGGCTGGATCGTATTCGCGAGACTCTGGCGCCGTTTAAGGATCTGGGCGTGGATGTCGGAAAACTCCATGATCTTCTTGAACAGCGCTACACCATGGAAAAAGAACGCATGGTTCATCGGAAAAGCCTTTCCGATGAGACCGTCGATCAGGCGGAAACCTCCCCGGACGACCTGGGGGACAATATCGAACTGTTTTAACGAGTGAGGACGGGGAAGTTATGGATATCCGAACGGAAAAAAAAGATCACCTGACGGTCCTTCATCTGAACGGCGACGCCACAATCGCCCATGCCGCCGCCATCAAACGCGCCATGATCGAGACGCTGGAGACGGCCGAGTCCCTGACCGTGGCGCTGGACGCGGCGGCATCCCTGGATGTGTCCTGCGTCCAGCTCTTATGCGCCTGCAATCGGAGTGCTGAAAAAAAAGGAAAAAAAATGAGCCTGACCGAGGGGGACAACGGAGACGCCCTCCGGGCCTTTTTGATCGAAGCGGGGTACGATCCGGAGGGAAGCTGTCCGGAAAGTCCCTGTAAACGGTGTTTGTGGAAAGGAGACAGACGATAATGGGGAAAAAAATTCTGACGGCCGACGATTCGGCCAGCATGCGGCAGATGGTGACCTTCACCCTGACGGGGGCCGGTTACGAGGTGGTCGAATCCGTTGACGGCAAGGACGCCCTGGCCAAACTCAAGGATCCCGACATCGGGATGATCATTACCGACCTCAACATGCCCAACATGGACGGCATCGAACTGATCCGGTCGGTGCGGGGCATGCCCGCGTTCAAGTTCATTCCCATCATCCTTTTGACCACCGAATCCCAGGACGAGAAGAAAAAGGAAGGCAAGGAAGCCGGCGCCACCGGATGGATCGTCAAACCCTTCAAGCCCGAACAGCTGATCGGGGTGGTCAAAAAAGTGTTTGGTTGACCCGGCCCGGCACCGCCATCGACGCATCATTGTCACCCCAACGTGAGGAATGATCATGGAAAACCAACGGCAGGCGTTCAAGGAAGAAGCGTATGAACTGTTGACGGAACTGGAAAGCTCCCTTCTGGAACTGGAAAACAGTCCCGGAGATATGGAGCAGATCGGCCGGGTGTTCAGGGCCATGCATACCATCAAGGGGTCCGGGGCCATGTTCGGATTCAATGACATCGCCGAATTCACCCACAACGTGGAAACGGTCTTCGATCGGGTGCGCAGCGGCCGCCTTCCGGTCACACGCAAGCTGGTGAGTCTCACCCTGTCGGCCCGGGACTACATCAAGGAACTGCTCGATGCGGCCGGGCAGGAAGACACGGTGGACAAAACCCAGGCCCGGATGATCATCGATGAGCTTCAGACCCTGACGGACCAGCCGGGGGCCCTGGAGGAGGAGCCGCAAAGGGTTTCTGAGGCCCCGGAGGCCATGACCACCTTCCGGATCCGTTTCAAGCCCCACCCGGATATTTTTTCGTCGGGCACCAACCCCCTGCTCCTGATCAATGAACTCCGGGACATGGGAGACTGCGTCGTTGTGGCGCATACGGAAAACCTGCCGCCCATCGAGGCGCTCGATCCCGAAGCCTGCTACCTCTACTGGGACATCATCCTGACCACGGCCAAGGATAAAAATGCCGTTCGGGACGTGTTTATCTTCGTGGAAGACGACGCCGAGATCACCATCGACGTGGTGGCCGAGGAAGATGCCTACGGTCTGACCGTGAACGGCGAGGACAAGCTGGGGGAAATTCTTCTCAAGCGGGGAGACCTGACCGGGGAGGCCCTGGAGCGGGCCCTGAAAAGTCAGAGGCGGATCGGCGAGATTCTGATCGATGAAAAGCTGGCCAGCAAAACGGCGGTGAAATCGGCCCTGGCCGAACAGAACCAGATCAAAAAGCGGATCGGGAAACGCTCCGAGGAAAGTTCGACCTCGAGCATCCGTGTGCCGGCGGAAAAGCTCGATCAGCTGGTGGATCTGGTCGGCGAGCTGGTGACGGTTCAGGCCCGGCTCAGCCAGAAGGCCGTCAATCAGGATGATCCCGATCTGGTGTCCATCGCCGAAGAGGTGGAAACCCTGACCAGCGGACTGAGGGACAACGCCATGGGCATCCGTATGCTTCAGATCGGCACCACCTTTGCCACCTTCCGGCGTCTGGTCCGGGACCTGTCCGGCGAACTGGGCAAATCCATCGAACTGACCACGTCCGGCGGGGAAACCGAGCTGGACAAAACCGTCATCGAACGTCTCAAGGATCCGCTGGTGCATATTATCCGGAACGCCATCGACCACGGGATCGAGGCCCCGGCCGTCCGGAGGAAGGCCGGCAAGCCCGAAGGCGGAACGATCGATCTGTCCGCCGAGCATTCGGGAGCCCATGTGCTGATCCGAATCCGCGATGACGGCAAGGGACTCGATCCGGTGATGATACGGAAAAAAGCCCTGGAAAAGGGACTGCTTCAGGGTGACGAGGAACTCAATGATCAGGAGACGTTGAACCTTCTGTTCGCCCCCGGGTTTTCCACGGCGGAAAAGGTGACCGATCTGTCCGGCCGGGGGGTGGGCATGGATGTGGTGAAAAAAAGCATCGAGAGCCTGAGGGGCAGTATCGACCTTGCCAGCGTCCCGGGCGAGGGGACCGTCATCACCCTGAAACTGCCCCTGACCCTGGCCATCATCGACGGGCTTCTGGTGACCATCGGGTCCGGATACTTCGTGCTGCCCCTGTCCTCGGTGGAAGAATGCGTGGAGCTTCCCAGGGACAGCCGGGGTAAAAACGGCAACATACTCAACGTGCGCGGCGAAATCGTTCCCTTTGTCCGGTTGAGGGACGAGTATGAGATCCAGGAGAAAACCCCGGACCTGGAGCATGTGGTGATCATGGAAACCTACGGCAAGCGGGTGGGGTTTGTGGTCGACCATGTGATCGGAAGCCATCAGACGGTCATCAAGAATCTGGGGGCCGCCTTTCAGGACGCCAGGGATATTTCGGGTGCCACCATCCTCGGAGACGGCACCGTGGCCCTGATCATCGATGTCAACAAGATCGTCAACTAGCCCGGTATCACCGGCAGGTGTGAGGAGGAAAGACCATGGCCGAAGAGCTGAAAATCGAAGCGAACCAGTATCTGACATTCATGCTCGATGACGAGGTGTATGCCCTGGATATCAAACAGGTCCGCGAAGTGCTTGATTTCACGGATATCACCAAGGTGCCCCGCATGCCCGACTTCATGCGGGGGGTGATCAACCTCCGGGGCGGCGTGGTTCCCGTGGTGGATTTGCGCCTGAAATTCAACCTGGGGGCCACCCGGAAAACCGTGGATACCTGCATCATCATCATCGACGTCACCCTGGACGGGGAAACGACCCTTCTGGGCGCCCTGGCCGATTCGGTCCGGGAGGTTCTGGATCTCGACCAGAGCCAGATCCAGCCGCCTCCCAAGATCGGCACCCGCCTTCGTACGGACTTTATTCTGGGTATGGGCAAAAAAAACGACACCTTCATCATCATTCTCGATATCGACAGGGTGTTTTCCAGCGAGGAACTCAGCCGGGTCACCGAGGGCCGGAGCGAGGCCGCGGAAGAGGGGACCCTCAAAGACGCCGCCGTGAATGTTTAGGGGCGCGGTCTCGACGTTCATACGATAACGACGTAAAAAAAGACGACTCCCTATGGCAGACCGGATCAAGGACAACTTTGCAACGAAAATTCTGTCCAAAAGCGATTTCCAAGACCTTGGGCAATTCATCTATACCCGGCTGGGGATCAAGATGCCGGACATCAAGCGGGGGATGATCGAGTCCCGGCTGCGCAAACGCCTGAGCGCCCTGAACATCGATTCCTACTCCGGCTACTGCGCCTATCTGTTCAGTCCGGAAGGCATGGAGAAGGAGCTGCCGTATTTTATCGATGAAATCACCACCAACAAAACCGATTTCTTCCGGGAGCCCCATCATTTCGATTTTATGCTGGACACGGCCCTGCCCGATCTGGTCCAAAACCGGGGGGCGGGGATCAACCGGAAGCTGACGGCCTGGAGCTCGGCCTGCTCCCGGGGAGACGAGCCCTATACGCTTGCCATGGTTCTCAGTGAATACGCCCGGGCTCACCCCGGGTTTGACTATTCGATTCTGGCCACGGACATCTCGACCCGGGTTCTGGAAACGGCCGTGTCGGGGATCTACGACGCCGCGCTGATCGAGCCGGTGCCCATGGAATACCGGCGACGCTATCTGCTGAAAAGCAGGGACAAAACCAAACGTCTGGTCAGGATCAGGCCGGAGCTTCGGCAGAAAGTCGTTTTCCGCCGGCTCAACCTGATGGATGACGATTTCAGGATCCGGCAGAACATCGACATCCTGTTCTGCCGGAACGTGATCATTTATTTCGACAAACCCACCACCGACCGTCTGATGGTCAAACTTTGCAACAAGCTGTCGGCGGGGGGCTATCTGTTTATGGGTCACTCCGAGCTGCTCGATTGCGGCAAACTGCCGGTCAAGGCCGTGGCCCCGACCATTTACAAACGCATCGACTAGACGCACACCCCGCAAAGGACGCTACGATGGGTCAAAAAATCAAGGTTCTGATCGTCGATGATTCCGCTCTGGTCCGCCAGACCCTCACCGGGGTTCTGTCCTCGGATCCGGACATCGAGGTGATGGACACGGCCTCAGACCCCTACATGGCCGCCCGGAAACTGAGGGACGCCGTGCCGGACGTGATCACCCTCGATGTGGAAATGCCCCGCATGGACGGAATCACCTTTCTGAAAAAACTGATGAGCCAGCATCCCATTCCGGTGGTGATCTGTTCGAGTCTGGCGGTGTCCCAGTCGGAAACGGCCCTCAAGGCCCTGGAATACGGGGCCGTTGAGATCATCCAGAAACCCACCCTTGGCACCCGTCAGTTTCTGGAGGAGTCCCGGATCAGGATCTGCGACAGCGTCAAGGCCGCCGCCGCCACCCAGCTGAGGAAGCTGCACAAACGGCATGATGTCGAACCCAAGCTGACCGCCGACGCCATCTTGCCTCCGGCGGCCAAGGCCATGCTGAAAACCACGGAGAAGGTGGTGGCCGTGGGGGCCTCCACCGGAGGGACCGAGGCCCTGAAGGTGTTTCTCGAAAGCCTGCCGCCCGATGCACCGGGCATGGTGGTGGTCCAGCACATGCCGGAAAATTTCACCCGGGCCTTTTCCAACCGGCTGAACGGCCTGTGTCAGGTGACGGTCAAGGAAGCGGCCGACAACGATTCCATTCTCCGGGGCCAGGTCCTGATCGCGCCGGGCAACTATCATGTGCTGATCAAACGAAGCGGAGCACGGTACTACGTGGAGGTCAAATCCGGTCCGCTGGTGTCGCGCCACCGCCCGTCGGTGGATGTGCTGTTCCGGTCCGCGGCCCGGTATGCCGGGAAAAACGCCGTCGGGGTGATCATGACCGGCATGGGGGACGACGGCGCCAAAGGCATGCTGGAAATGAAGGAGGCCGGCGCCTTCACCCTGGCCCAGGACGAAGCCTCCTGCGTGGTGTTCGGCATGCCCCGGGAGGCGATCAGACTCGGAGGGGTGGACAAGGTGCTGTCCCTGGAAAAACTGGCCGGCGAGGTCCTGAGGGCCTGCGCCTTTGCCTGATAAGCGATAATGGATGTTTATGGCCCATGATCCCACATTCAAGGACGACGAGGGTCGTCCCCTGAAAACGGTGACCATCCACATCGGCGAATATTACGCCAGCCGGGAGACGGCGGTGATCACCACCTTTCTGGGATCCTGCGTGGCGGCCTGTCTGTTCGACGGAACCCACCGCATCGGGGGCATGAACCATATTCTGGTACCGGGACGGGCGAGCTTCCGTGATTTCAATGCGCCGGCCCGCTACAGCATCAACGCCATGGAGCTGCTGATCAACGCCATGCTCACGCTCGGGGCGGAAAAACGGAAGATCCAGGCCAAGGTGTTCGGCGGCGCCAACGTGATTCCCGGTCTGACCGAAGGCCAGGCCGTGGGGGCGAAAATTTCCGAATTCGTCCTTGAGTTTCTCGCCTGCGAGGGGATTCCGGTCGCGGCCCGGGATCTGGGGGGATACAAGTCCCGAAAGATTTTTTTTCATACCGATACCGGCGTGGTCTATGTCCGGCGGAGCCATTCCATGAAGTCCAACCAGATGGCCCTGATGGAACGGGCCTCGCTGAACCGGCTGAAAGATATCGTGTCAAAGCCGTCCGACGTGGTGCTTTTTGACCCCTCGGACTGATCGAAAACGGTTTTATCTCATGATCATCAACCGAAGGAGGCGTTATGAATTTCAGGGATATCAAGATCAAATCGAAGATCATCCTCATTGTGGTGATCAGCATCATCACGTCCGTGGGGGTGGTGGGGGGGTATTCCCTTTACAAGACCATTTCCCAGGCCAATGAGGATATCGCCGTCTACAAAAACGAACTGATGAATCAGACCCAGGCTGCGTTGAAAGATCTGGTGGATGCGACTTATACCATGGTGGAAAAAACCTACGAACAATCCGCCACCGTTGAGGCGATCAAACAGCAGTATGGGCGCCAGCTGAAGGATCTGGTGGATGTGCCGTATTCGATGATCAAAAAAGAATATGATGAGGCGGTTCAGGCCAATCGGGGTTCGGAAAACCTGAGTGCTGTTGCCCTTGAAAAGGTCAGGCAGGTTGCAAAACAGGCCGTTAACACGATCCGCTACGATCAGAGCGGCTATTTCTGGATCAATGACACCCAGGGGCATATGGTCATCCATCCCATTCAGCCTGATCTGAACGGCAAGGATCTGAGCGGTTTCTCCAAAAACGGAAAGCTGGTGCTGGCCGAAGGCACCACGTCACCGATGTTTCTTGAAATGGTCCGTCTTTGTCAAAGCAACCCCACCTCTGACGGCTTTGTCAGCTACTTTTGGCCCGATACCAATGACACAAGTCGGATGGTTCGAAAACTGTCCTATGTGCGATTGTTTAGGCCCCTCAACTGGATCATCGGTACGGGTATCTCCGTGGATCAGGCGGAAATCGACGGACAGAACCGCATCAAGGAAATTATCGCCAGCATGCGATACGGTGAGGATGATTATTTTTACATTCTGGACACCAATTACAAACTTGTGTCGCATCCCAACAAAGACCTGATTGGGAAAAGCATGTACGACAGCAAGGATACCAACGGTAAATTTTATATCCGTGATCAGGTCGATGAAGCCACGTCCAAAGGGGAGTCTTACATCGAATTTTATTTTGCCAAACTGGGTTCGGACAAACCCGAACCCAAGCTGTCCTATGTGCGCTTTTTCAAAAACTGGAACTGGATTGTGGCCTCCGGGGTCTACATCGACGATCTTCAGGATCAGATCGCGGCCAAAGAGGCCGTCCTCAAAGCCGCCATGCGCGGCCAGGTGATGGTCATCGCCGCCACCATCGTTCTGTTCGTTCTGGGCGGGTTTGTCTGGGTGTTCTACATGAGCCGCAAATACGTCGAGGAGCCCCTGTCCCAGGGGGTGGCCGTGTCCAACAGCATGGCCGACGGGAATCTGACCATGGAGATCACCATTCCCGGCAAGGATGAACTGGGCCAGCTCCTGTCGTCGATGAAGAATATGCTCGGCAAGCTCAAGCAGGTGGTGATGGAGGTGAAAACCGCCACGGACAACGTGGCCACCGGCAGTCAGCAGCTGAGTTCGGTGTCCGATCAGATGGCCCAGGGCGCCACGGAACAGGCCGCCTCGGTCGAAGAGGTGTCCTCGTCCATGGAGCAGATGGCCGGCAGCATCAAGCAGAATGCCGACAACGCCCAGCAGACGGAAAAAATCGCCATGCGCACCGCCGAAGATGCGGCCCGGGGCGGGGAAGCGGTGACCAAGACCGTGTCCGCCATGAAGGAAATCGCCGACAAGATCTCGATCATCGAGGAGATCGCCCGCCAGACCAACATGCTGGCGCTGAACGCGGCCATCGAAGCGGCCCGGGCCGGGGTTCACGGCAAGGGCTTCGCCGTGGTGGCCGATGCGGTGCGGAAACTGGCCGAACGCAGTCAGGCAGCCGCCGCCGAAATCGGAACCCTGTCGACCACCAGCGTGGACATCGCCGAAAGTGCCGGGGAAATGCTTAACAAAATCGTTCCGGATATCAAGCGGACGGCGGAACTGGTTCAGGAAATCAACGCGGCCTCCAACGAACAGAGTTCCGGTGTGGCCCAGATCAACCAGGCCATCCAGCAGCTCGATCAGGTGATTCAGCAGAACGCCTCGTCCAGCGAGGAAATGTCCTCCACCGCCGAAGAGCTGGCGGCCCAGGCCGAACAGCTCAAGGACGTCATCGCCTTTTTCGATATCGGTGACATGGGATCGGTCTTCGGCGGATCTGCGATGAAAAAAAAGGGTCGCGCACCGGTCGCCCGGATCGCTCAGACATCCCATCCCAAGGGCCGGACGGAACCGCGTCTTGCAAAAGACGGCGGCGACCGGACGGATTTCATCAGGGGCCGGGGCGTGTCCCTGGACCTTGGGGACGACCAGGGGGCCGGAGCGGACGCCCTGGACCGGGATTTTGAAAAATACTGATCGTCCGACAAATGGAAAAAGGATGCGCGTCCGGTATGGGATCCCGGACGCGCCTGGGGAGGGAGAGGTGGTGCATGACGGGTGGGGAGGCCCGTCAAGGAGGTTATGGGTCCAGTGATGGACGGAAAGGAGCCGGATCGGAGGCTCGGGCGGATGCCCGAACACCCCCTCTCCGGCCGGCTGTAAGATGGCCGGGTTGTGCCTCCCGTGATCGGGGAGGATCGCTAATTCATGATCCAGACGGCCATGGAATCGCTCATCTGAATGACCTTTCGGCCCACGCGGCCGATAAAGAACTCGAGGACGGCGCTGTGGCCCCGTCGTCCGAGAACCAGGGTGCCGTATCCCTGCTTGCGGGCCTTTTCAACCAACGCCTGGGAGCGGCTGATATAGCCTTCAAGGGTGCAGGTCTCGACCTTGCCCTGGGGAACACCTTCACTGATCATCCAGGCTTTCTGGCGTTCCATGGCCTTTTCGATTTTACGTCTCTGGTTGTCGATTCGCCGGTTTTCCAGATCCGCATAACCCGAGGCGTCCATGCCCGCGGCAAACAGGTCGTACTCGCCGTCGCCCATGATCCCCAGGGAGCGGATCACATGGCAGAGCATGATGGATTTGGTGTCGCCCACGAAGGACACCAGGCCTTTGACGGCATCGATGGCGCCTTTGGAATCATCGAATCCGGCCAGGATTTTGTTCGTTTCCGGACGGCCTTCGACCACCACCATGGGAATGTGGAACACCCGGGACACCAGTTTGCCCGTGACGGATCCCATGGGAATGCCGGTCACGCATCGGGTGCCTGTTTTTCCCACCACCAGAAGGTCATACCCCTTGTGGGATTCCTCGATGATATCCCGGGTCACCCCGATGGACAGTTCCCGTCGGACATAGCTCACACGGTCTGCCGGGAATCCTTTGTCCAGGAACAGTTCCCGCGTTTTTTCGAGCCGCATGTCCATGTTTTTCTTTCGCATGTCCATCCAGTCCTTGTACGAGGCCTTTTCCAGCTCACCGATATCGGGCTTGTCCTCGATGTCGAAGTAAAGATCCATGATGTCCGCATCCACATAAAACAAAACCACCTGGGTTCTGTCCGGAGGCAGAATCTCGGCGGCGTAGGACGCGGCGTTCATGGACTGGATGGAACCGTCGATTCCGATCAGCACGCGTTTGATGGGTGTATTCATACAATCCTCCTGATCTGCAGGTTGGTGTTATTCTCATCAGGCCGGGTTTTCAGGATCACACCCGGCATCTGCAACAAAACAAAAGCAAGGGCTGTGCCAGAGACGGATTCGTGAAAGAGTCACGGTTTCAGCGGGTTGCCGGCCGGATCGGGGCCGGACGCCGGGCGGGTTCGTCGGATTTCTTTACAGGGTGTAAACCATGCAGATCCGTCAATTTATAAATTCCTTCTCCGGTCGAAGTCGGGTATAATAAGAATGTCATTCAAAGGACCCGGCCCGTCATCCCTTCGGCCGGGCTCCCGCCTCACCCTGACAAACGTTCGGACACAGGAGGTGGCTGAAATGGAAACCTTGCATGTACGTGATCTGATGGTCCCGGCGGAGAGATTCAACACGATCTCCCATCGGGCCAAGTTCTACGACGCCCTGACGGCCATGGAAAAGGCCCAGGAACAATACCTTGCCGGACAATGCGACCAGCGTATTCTCCTGGTTGTGGACGATGAGGGCCGGATTCTGGGCAAACTAAGCCCCATCGATCTGCTTCGGGGCCTTGAAACCAATTACAACCGGGTGGATGTTGAAAAGACGCTGAGTCGCTTCGGCCAGTACTCGGTGTGGAAATCCATCCAGGAGGATTACAATCTGTGGGAAAGCCCCTTCAGGAACCTGTGCCGCAAGGCGGTGGCGGTTCACATCGGGGATTTTCTCAAGGAGCCTCCCGAGGGCCAGATCGTTCACCCGGACGATTCGATCACCAAGTGTTTTCACCTGTTCGTGATGAATCGCCATGACTCGCTGTTTGTGGTGGACGACCATCGGATCATCGGTCTTCTGAGATTTTCCGACGTGTACCGGAATATATCCGCCGCCATGAAGGCATGCCGTATCGACTCATCCGGGGCCTGACCGCCCGGCAGGGCAATCGCACGTTCCACGGTCATGATAACGAGATCATCATATATGCGATTGCCCTGGACCCCCCGGTCGTCCGACTGGTTTTAAACCGAATTTTGTGATAGGATATCCGAACCTTTGCGATCGGGAAACGACGGGTGTTTCGATCGACGGATCGGGGCATGAGTCATGTCGTTTGCGTTTGTTTTTTATTTTCCATGATCGACCGGTTTGTTTTTCGCATGAGTTTCTCTTACCCACTCATAAAGAAGGAGAACGCCATGGATTTATCGACCACCTATCTGGGATTGCCCCTGAAAAACCCCCTCATCGTCGGAAGCTCCGGCCTCAGCAGTACGGTCAAGGGCGTCAAGCGGCTTGCCGACAACGGCGCCGCCGCCGTGGTGTTGAAATCGCTGTTTCAGGAGGAAATTGTTTTTGAAAGCGATGACGTGATCAGCCGCATGAAAAAAGAAAACCCCGATGTTCAGTATTTTGATTACGACGGGAAAAAGAACCCCATCGAGTTTTACGGATACAAGGTCCGGGAAGACAACCTGAACCGCTACACCTCGCTGATCCGGGACTGCAAGAACGAGGTGCTGGTCCCCATCATCGCCAGCGTCAACTGCTTTTACGATTCCCTGGAATGGCTGGCCTTCGCCCGGGAACTCGAACGGGCCGGGGCCGACGCCCTGGAGCTCAACATGTTTTTCCCGCCCACGGACTTCAGTGACAACCGCAAGGACAAAGAGCGCATCTATTTTGATACCATCGCACAGATCAGTAAGGTGGTCTCTATTCCGATTTCCATGAAAATCAGTTATTATTTCACCAATCTCGGCCCCATGATCAAGGCCCTGTCCGAAACGGGCATCAGCGGCCTGGTGCTGTTCAACCGTTTTTTCAGTCCTGATTTCGATATTCAGAAGCTGGAGGTCAAGCCGTCGTTCGTGTTCAGCGATCCCTCCGAACTGGCCATGTCCCTGCGCTGGGTTGCCGTCATGTCCGGCAAGGTCCGCTGTGACCTGGCGGCGTCCACCGGCATTCACGACGGCGAGGCCCTGATCAAGGTGCTGCTGGCCGGTGCCCGTGCCGTCCAGGTCGTCTCGACCCTTTACAAACAGGGACCGGGTCATATGTCGGTGATGCTCGACCGTCTGAAATCCTGGATGCAGTCCCACGGGTTCTCCCGCCTCGACGATTTCCGGGGAAAACTGTCCCAGGAGTCCGGTCAGGATCCCAAGCTGTACGAACGGACCCAGTTTATGAAGTATTTCGCCGGAAAAACCAACGTGATCAGTTGAGACGGATCAGGTGAGGATGGAAGGGCTTGACAAACCGGTTGAAAACACACTAAAAAGGGTGCGTACAGCCGACAGGCGCCACCTCCTTTCATCAAATGGAACCATGAACCATGAAACCGATCAAGCTGATCCTGTGCAGCGTGTTGATAGTTGTCTGGACCGCCTCGGCCGGCGTCTGCGAAGGGCGCGGGGCCGGGGTGGACGCCGACGTTCGGGAAATGACCCGGCTTTTGATGGAAAAGTGCGGGATCAACGAACAGATCGACAATGTGCCCGAAAAGACCCAGGCCGAGGTGAGGGACTGTTTCAGGCGCAATGAGGCGCTGCTGGGAAAAATATCCGATCAGGTGATCGACGAGATCAACGGCATTATCGGAGACGCCTTCAAACCGTCGGCGATCCGCGCGATTCTCGCCGATTACATCGGGTCCCGCCTGAGTCTTGCCGACATGCAGGCCGTACTGGCCTGGCTGGATTCGCCCCTGGGCCGCAAGCTGACCCATATCGAGGAAATGGCCTCCACGCCGGAGGCCTACACCCACATGGTCGCCACCCTGCCCTCGCTGACCCTCACGGCGGATTACGAAGAACGGCTGGAGCTGGTTCATGAAATCGACCGCAGCGTCAAGGCCACGGAGTTGATTCTCGATCGCATGCTGAACATGCAGGTGATCACCCTGACGGCCCTGGCCTCGGCCTTTCCCGCCATGAGCCTGCCCTCCGAGGAAACGATCCGAGCCAATTTTGAAAAAAACCGGAACAGCATTTCCCAGGCCGTCTCCCGGGAAATTGCCCTGAGCATTCTGTACACCTACCGGGATATCTCCAAGGAAGACATCAAAGACTATATCCGGTTCATGAAAACCGATTACGGCCGCCGTTACCACCAGGTGATTCAGGACGGTACCAACAAGGCCTATGTGCATTGCGGACGAAAGTTCAGTCAGGCGGTGGTCCGCCGCATCCACGATACCGCGTCCCGGCCCGTCGAACCCGCATCCGCCGTCCGCTACCCCCAGAAGCGCTGATTTCGGGGCAGGCTTTTTTTCATCAAGGAGACGCTCTCCCATGACCGCCGCCGTCTATCGGTGTTGTGATATCCTGATCGTGGGATCGGGGCTTGCGGGGCTCCGTGCGGGCATTGCCGCCCAGTCCGGCCCCCATGACCTTGATGTCTGTCTGGTCGCCCCCGGGAAAGGGCCGTCGGGCTCATCGTTCACCAATCCCAACCGGGCGTTGGGCATGGTGGTCTGCCGCAGTGACCGTGACAAAGAGGCTTTTTTGTCCGCCGCCTGCGCCATCGCCGCCCCCGGATTCATTGATTCCGCCCTGACCGAGGTTCTGGCCGAGGAAGGAAAAGCCTGTTTCGACGACCTTCGGAAGACCGGCCTCACCGTTGTCGCCGATGAAAAGGGCCGACCCCGACGCCAAAGAGCCTGTTTCCTGAAAACCCTTCCTCTGGCTTATATACTGACTGATCTTGACGCGGCGTTTTTCCGTTTGAAGCAGCGGTTTCTCCGGCATGGGCGGATGTGGGACGGCCTCCGTCTGGCGGATCTGGTTGTCAACGAAGAGGGTCGGGCCATCGGTGCGGTGTTTTGGGATCGTCGGTCCGGAACCGTTCTGGCCGTGCAGTGCCGGGCGCTGATCCTGGCCACGGGCGGCGGGGCCGCCCTGTTTGCGCGGCACCTGACCGATCCGGAAAATCAGGGCGCGGGAACGGCCCTGATGCACCGTGCGGGTGCGGATCTGGTCAACATGAACTATGTCCAGTACATGTGGTACGACACGGGGGCCGACCGCTTCTGGTCCTGCGGCCGGATCGCCGGGCCGGATGTTCGGATTATCAGCCCCCGCGGTGAGGTTGACACCCTTCCCGAAACGCTTCGTGATCGGGCCGCCGAGCGGGACAGCCATGCCCCCGTGTCCCACGGACGCCCCGATGCGGCCCTGGACGACTATCTGCTGAGCCGGGCCGACGACACGGGGTGTGTGACGGTTGAGGGCCCGACGGGGGTGCGTCACAGGGTGTGCCTGTACGCCCATGCCTTCAACGGCGGGGCCCGGATCGATGCCTGGGGACAGACAACGGTTCCCGGCCTTCTGGCCTGCGGCGAGTGCGCCGGGGGCATGCACGGGGCCAACCGGGTGGGCGGGGCCATGGTTCTGTCCGGCCAGGTGTTCGGACGGCGGGCCGGTATGGCGGCAATCCGCCGGGTCCATGACGCGGGGGTTGAACCGGAACACCGCTTTCGTGAACGCGTTGAAGCGCAAAGACGGCGTCATGGGCGGGATATCGACGAGCGGCGACGGGGACTCGGCGACTTGGGCCGTATCCTGCTGCGCCAGGCCGGACCCTTTCCCCGGCCGGAGCGGGAGGTCTGCCGTGACCGGATCCGTTCGATGGCGAGGCGTGTGCGGGATCACGACCTTGGCCTTGCCCTGTCCTGCGCCCGGCTGATCGTGGAAAAAAGTCCTTGAAATTTCGGTTGGTTTCCATCATATTACCTTTTTTATCACAACGCGAGGAACCGTCATGGAAAACGAGGCCCTGGATTTTCTGGACCGGCATTCGCCGGAATTCATCGATATGGCATACAGCTACCACCGGATGGAACGGCTCGAGCATCCGGACGGCTACGGCAAACGCACCGGAGACTGCGGGGATACCATTGAAATGTTTCTGACCGTGGACGAAAAGGAGCGCATCCGCTCCGTGTCCATTCAGGTGGACGGTTGCCTGAACACCGTGGCCACCGCCAACACCGTGGCCCATCTCAGTGAGGGTAAAACCGTGGAGGAGGCCTGGGACATCACCCCGGAAACGGTGGCCGACTACCTGAAAACCCTGGAAGACGACCACTTCCATTGCGCGGAACTGGCCGTGGGGGCCTTCTGTCTGGCCCTGGTCAACTACCGGGATCTTAAAAAAAAACCCTGGAAAAAATCCTACCGAAACCATGCCTGATGGAACCCTTGCGAACGTCGGGGCCTGAGAATAAAGGCCCCGCGGTTTTCTTCGCCTTGTCTGAGGAAGGTAAAACACGGCGGCGTCACTTCACTGTTGCATTCCCTTCGAATAAGAGTTAATAAATATTCATTGTTTTTAGTCTTTTTATTCAATCGGTTACATATGTGTTCGGCCCCATGTTCTTTGATGTGAGCGGTGATTTTATTTATTCAACGTTTTGAGGAGGAGGAACGTGTATGAGTAATGAAAGTGACGTGGTCATCAACACGGGAAAATCAGGACTATCCGATTTATGGAAACTGGAGGATTACTGGGCCATCTGGCTGGGCGTCATTCTTTTGGTTATCGGGATGATTCTCTTTCTGCCCAAGGCGGACCCGGAGATCCGGGCGAAAATCGATGCGGCCAACGCCGTCCTGGAGGCCGAATCGGCGAAAGCCCCGTTTAAAACCATCGAATGGTACAAGGCCGTGGCTGAAAAGGCCAAATACAAAGCCTCGGACAGTTCCGTTGGAAAACGGATCAAAGCCGTTGCCACGGCGCCCCAGGGCTGGAAAAGCAACCCTCTTAACGCCTTTTACCTGAGCAAGGATGCCGCCGAGGCCCAGGCCAAAAAAGCCATGGAAAAATATGAGCCCCTGGCCGCCAAGGAAAAAGAAGCCCTGGCTGCGGCGTCCGCCGCCCAGAATGCCGCCGCCCAGGCGGGGTATCAGGACAAGGAGCTGAATGCCGCGGCCGTCACGGCCATCGGCGCCTGGAAAGCCGCCCAGTCCGCCGCCTCCAAAGCCAAAAAGAAAACATCGGTCAAACCGTATAATCTGATCGGCGGCCTGGTGCTTCTGATGGTGATCCTGGCGGTGTTCTTCGGCATCGGCAAAGCCGTGATGGGCGACTCCTTTGTCAAATTCGCCATCGGCTTTGTGGCGGTATTCCTGATCGCCGTGCTGGCCTATGCGGCGGAAAACAACGCCACCATGAAGCATTACGGCATCGGCTACGCGGCCTGGGCCATCGTCTTCGGTCTTCTGATCAGCAATACGATCGGCACACCGAAATGGGCGATGCCGGCGGTTCAGACCGAATACTACATCAAAACCGGTCTGGTGCTTCTGGGGGGTGAGATCCTGTTCGGCAAGATTCTTTCCATCGGCATTCCCGGGATTTTCGTGGCCTGGGTGGTGACCCCCATCGTTCTGGTGACCACTTACTGGTTCGGCCAGAAAGTCATCAAGATTCCTTCCAAAACCCTGAACATCACCATTTCCTCGGACATGTCGGTCTGCGGGGTGTCCGCCGCCATCGCCACGGCCGCGGCCTGCCGGGCCAAAAAAGAGGAACTGACCCTGGCCGTGGGCCTGTCTTTGGTGTTCACCGCTATCATGATGGTGGTCATGCCCCTGGTGATCAAGGCCGTGGGCATGCCCCACGTGCTCGGCGGAGCCTGGATGGGCGGCACCATCGACTCCACCGGGGCCGTGGCCGCCGCCGGCGCCTTTCTCAGCGAGCAGGCCCTGTATGTGGCCGCCACCATCAAGATGATCCAGAACGTTCTGATCGGTGTCATCGCCTTTTTCGTGGCCCTGTACTGGGTGGCCAAGGTGGAACGGGTCGAAGGACAGACCGTGGGTCTCATCGAAATCTGGCATCGTTTCCCCAAATTCGTCATCGGATTCATCCTGGCCTCCATCTTCTTTTCCCTGCTCTGTCAGTCCCTGGGCGACGATATCAGCTACGTGGTGGTCGAGCACGGCGTGCTTCGCGGCTTTTCCCGACTGGCCCGGGAATGGTTTTTCTGTCTGGCCTTCGCCAGCATCGGACTGGGCACCAACTTCAGGGAGCTGAAATCCTACTTCAAGGGCGGTAAACCGCTGATTCTTTACGTCTGCGGCCAAAGTTTCAACCTGGCCCTCACCCTGTTGATGGCCTACATCATGTTTTACCTGGTCTTTCCGGATATCACCGCCGGAATATGAAAGGACACGTTATGAATGACTCCATGGAACGGACCCGGCCTTCAATGGTCTGGCGGGTGTCTCAACTGACCGGGGGGATCGCGATCATCGCTTTGTTCATGATGGTTCTCGCCCCGGCCATGGACGACAAGCCCTATGTCAAACAGCTGGTGGATTATATTGAATACCGGAACATCGATGCCGCGGCCCTGTTTTACACGGAAATCGAGGAGTTTTCAGATGCCGGCGTTTTCATGAACAACTCCCGGCGCTACAACCCTGACGGCTCCGGGACGCACTGAGCAACCGGTCTGTGATCACGGCCCCTTTCCCCGGAAAGGGGCCGTTTTTGTTTGTCCGGGTGAAAACGGCTTGATTTGGACGTCGTTCCGTCATACCTTGTCCGCATTACGATCATCCCAAAGGAACCCCTCATGATTATCCGGCTGCTCCTGGTTGTCGGCCTTGCCGCGTCGATGCTGTTTCTCATGGCCGTCGGGCTTTATGTCCGGGACATCCTGCGATGGCGGAGCATCCTGAAAAAGGCTCTGGCCGATGCCGGCCTGAACCGCCCGTCCCCGTCGGAGCCCCGGTCCCGGGCCGAGGCCTTTCTGGCCTCACGGGGCCGGGCCGTTCTGACGGGCCGGGTTCCCGTGACGGATCTTCCGGGAGACATCGCCGCCATGGTGCGCCACATTGCCGCGCTGTTTCATCCGGATCGCCCCCGTCCCCATCTCCAGGTCACCCCGGCCCACATTCTCGCCTGCGTGAGGGAGTCTTTGGACGGGCTTGACGCGATCCGGTCACGGCCGGGGTTTTCGATTCTGGCCCCGGTGTCTCTCGGAAAACTGAACCACCTTCGCCGGTGCTACCTGTCCCTGGTCGGCGGATCGGACGAGCCGTTTACCCTGCCCCTGCTGAGGGATCTGATCAACCACGCCCGCCTTTTGATCGCCGCCCGGTATCTGGCCGTGGAGATCTATCTGTTTATGGGCCGTCTGGCCGTGGATATTTACAGTGATCCGTCAACCTACCGGCTCGACGAAAAAAAAATCGATCTGGAACAGGCCCTGAGGGATCTGAGCCGGATCAAGGACCCGCCACCGCAGGCCCTTTCGCCTAAGGTGTTGCGGATCCGGTCCCGGCTGGTGGGGGTCTCCGCCGTCATGGCCGGGGATCCGGACCTGGCAGGCTGGAAGCAGTCCGTGGTCGAGGCCGCCGCCCTCATTGCCGCCGAGCGGTTCCCCCGATCCGAACGGCCGCTGCTCGAAGCACGGATCGGCCCGTTAATCACCTGTTTTCAGGATTTTTTAGCCGATCTGGGCCGGGGAGACGGCTACCGGATGGCCGGAAAGCTGTTCAATATCCGGCTGGACACCCTGTTTCAGGCCCGGAGCGTCACCGAGGCCCTGATGCCCCAGGCGGTCCGGCGCATGGTGATGCAGACACGGAAAACCTACGGCCTGCTCAAATGGCCGCTGAACCTTTACATGCTGGCCGGCAAGGGCATCTTCTGGAAAATCGCCGTGGATCTGGGCTGGTTCGCCGGGCGCAAAGCCCTTTTGGTCCTGCTGTTCGGACGGACTTTCGACAAGGCCGTCTGCGAACTGGACCGGGTGTACCGCCTGTCGAAGGGGCCTTTCTGAGGCGGGAATGAAACATATCCGGGGGCAGGGGGGGGGGGGGGGGGGGGGGTGCCAAAACCCCACAGCCACAAAGAAAGAAAAACAAGGCACAAAACCCCCCAATCGCCAAAAAACAAACCCCCCCCCCCCCCCCCCCCCCCCCCACCCCCGCCCTCTCCTCCCTCCTCCCGCCCCCGCGGGGGGGGGGGGGGG